>CAZEYS010000013.1:0-28730 GCA_964516095.1 uncultured Aquificales bacterium | reverse complement strand
ATATTCTTCTATTTTTAGACATGTTTGAGTTTTGGCACACAGCAATGAAGGAGGTCGGGTAAACTTGAAAGTAAGCCTTTTAGAATTTAAAGTAAATGACCACAGCTTTGGAATAAAAACTGAGCATGTTAAAAATGTGTTTGACATAGAACTTGTAAAACCTGTTCCTTCTATGCCTGATTACATAGCAGGTTTAACTAAAAATGCAAATACAGTTTCTTTACTTGTATGTTTTGGTAAACTTGTAGGCCTTACAGACAGATGTGAAGACCCACTTGGAAAATTTGCCATACTTGTTGATATTAACGGTAAATATTACGCATTAGTAGTTGACGAGATTGTAAAAATACAGGAGGTAGAAACAGAAGAAGACAATAATGAACCTGTAAAATTCTACAATTTAAAAGGTGAGGTTATAGAAGAGATAACTCCTGCTTTTCTAAAGCAAAAAATAAAAGTGCCTCCCTTAGAAAATGAGAACAAAAAAAAGTCAGAAAAAAACTCTAATAATTCAAACCAAAAGGAAGAAAATTTTTTAATATTTCTACTCAATGATAAAAAACTATCAATAAAAACAGACCTGATAGATAGAGTAGAACATGTAGAAGCGTTAAAAAACGGCGTAGATATAAAAAACAAAGACTGGATAGAAAGTGTTGTTTTAATAAAAGATGAAGTAATAAAAATAGGCAATCTAAAAAAGCTTTTAAACTGGGAAGAAGACAAAAGTAAAGGCGAAACTCTCATAATTGTTGGCAGTGATAGAGAAAATATAGGTTTTTTAGTAGATGATATATTAGATACTGTAAGCATAAAAGAAAGCGATATAGAAAAGAATTTGGATGCCAATGATATATTTGAGAACTACTTTGTATACAATAAAAGTGTAGTTCCTATTTTAAGTGAAAAATTCATAAAAGAAATCATTTCTAAAAATGCAGTTCAGCACGGTAAAAAAGAAAAAAAAGAAACAGATACACAAACACTATCCAAAAAAGATTTTTTGATATTTAATATTCTGGGGGAAAGATTTGCTGTTAGTATGGAAGAAGTTGAAGAAGTTATGGACTTTGAAGGCCTTAATATAAGCCCATACATAACAGAAAATCCATTTGTAAAAGGTATACTTGCGTTAAAAAATAAATCTGTATTTCTAATATCTTTAGAGAAAATATTTAATAAAAACTTTGATAAAAATAGCGAACTAAGTGTTTTAGTTCTCAATCAAAATGGAATAGAAGTTGCCCTTTTAATCTCAAAAATAGAAAAAATTGAAACAGTTCCAGACAGGAATATATTCAAACTGGAAGCAAGCAAAGAGCTTATAAGAGGCTCTATTATAACAAAAGATGGTGAGCTAATTAGCTTATTAAATATTGCTTTTATCAAACCATAGAAAGGAGAAATATGATTTGATAATACCCTCTTATAAACTAAAACGTTTAAGAGATTTTTTAAATAACAAATACGGGATATTTATAGACGACGGCAAACTGTTTGACATTTACAAAAAGAGATTTTTAAAATTAATGGAAAAATTTAACTATAAAGATTTCGACAAATTCTATACAGATATTGTTCTTTTTAAAAATAAAAATCTTTCAGATGAAATAGTAAACACTATTACAGTAAACGAAACATACTTTTTTAGAGAGAGCTATCAGTTTGAAACCCTTGTGAAATACATTCTTCCTGAGCTCCACAGAATAAGACCAAAAAATGAAAGTATAAATATACTAAGTGCCCCATGCTCAACAGGTGAAGAAGTTTACAGTATAGCCATATCTCTATTAGAAGAAGGAAATCTCATAAACGAAAGAGATTTTATGCTCCTTGGGATAGACATAGACAAAGATGCAATAGAAAAAGCAAAAAAAGGAGTATATTCAGAAAGAAGTGTTCACAAACTACCTAAAGAAATCTTAGAAAAGTACTTTGAAAAAGTAGAAAACGGCTACAAAGTTAAGGATTTTTTAATAAAAGCAGTTAATTTTAAAGTTGTAAACATCTTAGATAAATATTCTATGAAAAAACTGGGGAAATTTGATGTAATTTTTTCACGAAACATGCTAATTTACTTTGATGAAAAAAATAAAAAAGAAGCTTTGACAATTTTTTATAATATATTAAAGGAAAATGGATACTTACTACTTGGGCATGCTGAAAAAGTTCCAGAAAATTTAGGATTGTTTAAACAGATAAAACTTGGCAATAGCTATGTGTACAAAAAACAATAGAGAGGAAAATAAATATTGCATCAAAATAATTTAGCATGCGAGAACTTAATAAACAGATGTGATAAATTCAGCAATTTATACTTTTTGATTGTAAAAAATTATCCTAATTTAATAATAAAAAATGCTTCTCCTAATACAAAAAGGTTCTTAAATGAGGACATTATAAATAAACCTTTAAAGGACTTTGTTCATCCTGATGACAGAGCCACTCTTTTAAAAGAAATATCATCAGAATATGAAGGAAGCTTAATAATCAGACTACTAAATGAAAAGAACATATATAGATGGGTATTTTTACACTTTAATAAAATTCAGCTGGAAGAAGAAATATCTACAATCTATATCTACTTTATAGATATTAACGAGCTTTACAATTCCCTTTTAATTAAGGAAAACATTATAAACAATTTGCCAATTGGAATAGTAATAAAAGAAAGTGGGAAAATACTTTATGCCAATAAAACAGCTGAACATATTTTAGGATACTCCTTTAAAGACCTCCAAAACTTAAATACTGTTTTGAACATAGTATATCCTGAAGACAGACCAAAAGCCGAAAACTACCTACATGAAATAAGGAATAAAAAGCTAAGATACTTAAGATTTAGAGTAAGAGTATTTACAAAAAACAAAAAAGTGCGATGGATAGACGTAAGCTACTCTGGGACAGAAGTTTTAGATAAATTTCTGCAAATATACCTTTTAGAAGATATAACACAAGTTGTAAAACTCGAAGACTTAAAAAATCTACTTTCTTACATAAACAAAATAATAATATCCTTTAAACATAAAGAAGAAATATTGCAAAAAGTATGTTTTAAACTTAGAAATGTTCACAGTTTAAAAGATATATGGATAGGAAAAGTTGTAAACGGCATAATAGAACCTTTCAATGGGTGTAAAACAAAAGTGGTTAACATAAAACTTTTAGATAAAAAAGCTCCTGAATATAGAGTTTTAAAAGAAAAAGATATAGTCTATATAAGAAATGTTGAAGAATGTAGATTGGATGAGAACTGGAAAAAAGAACTTTTAAGAAATAATATATACTCGCTAATAAGCTTACCAGTTTTTGAAGGAAACGAAGTAAAATACATTATAACTCTTTATTTTTATGAGGCAAATCCATTTACAAAAGAAGACCTTGAAATATTTAGAGAAATATCTAACGATTTGAGCTTTGCAATAGAAAAATATGAAAAAGAAAAAGAGCTTTTCTTTAAAGAATTTTTTGACCCATTAACAGGACTTGGGAATAAAAACCATCTTCTAAAAGACCTTGAAGAACTTATAAAAAAAGATAAAGGATTTATTTTAGCTCTTGTTGATATATATAACTTCAGATATATAAACGAGAACTTTGGAATAGAATTTGCAGATAAGCTATTGAAAACCTTTGCAAATAAACTGGATATATCTTTAAAAGACGAATTTGTCTATAGATATGGTTCAGATGAATTTGCAATAATATCTTTTGAAAAAAATCCCATAGAGTTAATAAATAATCTACTTGATTTTGTAAAAAATGAGGATTTTTTAGGCTTAAAAGAACTACCTATAAATATTGCAGTGATAAGATATCCAGAAGATGGAAATGATATTAACGAGCTTTTAATAAAACTGGAAAGGACTTTAGAAAAAGCTAAACAAAAAGGGGTAAACAGTTTTGTTATCTACGATGAAAAACTATACGAAACTTTAAAAGAAGAAAAGAAGATAGAACTACTACTAAATAAAGCCCTTGCACAGGATTTATTCGAGATACACCTGCAACCTATCTTTTCCAGAGAAATAAAAGTTTCTTCAGCTGAAGTTTTACTCAGGCTAAGAGATGAAAATGGTAATTATATTTCACCTGCTTTATTCATACCCATTGCCGAAAAAACAGGAATTATAGAAAAAATAGATAGTTATGTATTGTCTAAAGTTAAGGATATTTTAAAAAGATGGAAGAAAAAATACACAAAACTAATACCACTTTCTATAAACGCAACTCCAAACCATTTAAAACAACTCTGTAATTTCATAGTAACACAGCAAGAGAAAGAAAAATTACACTTCAATCCAGAAGATATATCTCAGTTAAAAGGGTATTTAACCTTAGAACTCACTGAAAGAAATTCATTAGAACTAATGCAGGCAAAATCCCAAATTCATGAGCTAAAGAAAATGGGGTTTAGAATTTCACTTGATGATTTTGGAACTGGATACTCTTCCTTAAGTTACTTATCTCAAATAGAAGTTGATTATATCAAAATAGACAAAATTTTTATTCAGGACTTTCTCGAAAATGATAAGTCTTACAAAATAGTAGAAGCGATACTAAATATATCTAAAATATTTAACCTGAATGTGGTAGCTGAAGGAGTAGAAACAAAAGAACAGCTTGAAACATTAAAAAATATGGGATGTGAGTTCTTTCAAGGATTTTACTTAGAAAAACCAATAAAATTTGAAGATTTCGAAGAAAAATATCTAAAAGGAGAAAACTAAATAGTTTGAAGAAAAATATTCTAGTAGTATCAAAATCACCTTTAGTTAGAAACTTTTTAAAAAAAATAATAGAAAAGAACAATTACAACTCAGAATTTGCAAAAAATATTGAAGAAATTCAAAGTACATATGATTTAATAATATTAGACCTTGACACCTTAGATATAGACCCTACACAGCTGATAAAAAATATAATTGCCAGAAAGCCAACTCGAACACTGGTAATAGCCAGTGAAGAAAACGAAGAAAAAATATTAAAAGCTCTGGAAGCAGGAGCCTTAGATTACATAGTAAAGCCTTCTAAAGTAGGAATATCACTTCAAACCAAAGAAAAAGAAATAGAAGAAAAAATTAGCCAGATTTTAAAAATTCCAAAAATAAAGGTTTTGCTAAATAAACCTAAAAGTCTAAAAAAAGATTTAAAAAACATAAAAGAAGTAAAGCTCAGTTTGTACAAACCAAAGGATGACTTGAAATATATCTTGATTGGAGCATCAACAGGAGGACCTCGCCTCATTGAAACAATATTAAGGACATTACCAGAAAATTATCCATATCCTTTATGTATTGTTCAGCATATGCCGAAAAATTTTACAAAGAGATTTGCAGAACGATTAAATTCAATCTCCAAACTGAAAGTAGTAGAAGCAAAAAATGGAGAAGAAGTTGTTAAGGGAAAGGCAATAATAGGAAAGGGAGGGTGGCATCTGCACTTTGCAAGAAGAGAAGAAGATAATACAGTGATAACAAAACTTGCACCAAATACTTCAAAAAGATTTTTTGTTCCATCAGTTGATGAGATGTTTTTATCTGCTCTTAAAGTTATCGACCCCAAAAAAATAGTCGCTGTCCTTTTAACAGGAATAGGGGATGATGGAGCAGAAGGTATGGTTGCTTTAAAAAAAGCTGGAGCTTATACTATAGCAGAAAGTGAAGAAACAGCAGTTGTATATGGTATGCCCAAAGAAGCATACCTAAGAGGTGGTGCAACAAAAGTATTACCTTTTCCTAAAATAGTAGAAGAAATATTAAAACTTGGAGAAAAGTAAGATGAAAAAAACAAAAATAGTAGCAACTATAGGCCCTGCAACAGCTACAGAAGAAAAAATAAAACAGTTAATTAAAGCAGGTGTTGATGTTTTTAGGTTTAACTTTTCCCATTCAGACCATGAAACACACAGAAGAAATCTTCAAATAGTAAGAAAAGTATCAAACCAGTTAAACAAACAAGTTGCAGTCCTTCAGGATTTATCTGGCCCCAAAATAAGAATAGGAGAAGTTAAAGAACCGTTTGATTTACACTACGGAGATATTATAAAAATCGTAAAAGAAGAGGTTGTAGGAACAAAAGAAAAAATAAGCATTAACCATCCAGAAATATTAGACAAACTTAAAAAAGGAGACCGGATTTACATAGCAGACGGTATAATTCGTCTGGAAGTTATAGGGAAAGATGAAGAAGGAGTACTGGCGAAAGTTATAGTTGGAGGTGTTGTTTCTTCACGGAAAGGAATTAACTTTCCTAAAGTAAAATTAGATATATCAGCACTTACCGAAAAAGACATAAAGGACATAGAATTTGGTGTAAAAGAAGGGATAGATATAATAGCTTTATCCTTTGTTAAAAATAAAGAAGATGTATTAAAAGCAAAAGAAATAATAAAAAATTTTGGTGGAGACCAGCCATTATTTGCAAAGATAGAAAAACACGAAGCAGTTGATAACATTGACGAGATAATATCTGTTTCAGATGGGATAATGGTTGCCAGAGGAGATTTAGGTGTTGAAATAGATGTTGAAAAAGTTCCAATAATACAGAAAATGGTTATAAAAAAATGTAATGAACAGGGAATTCCTGTTATAACTGCCACTCAGATGTTAACTTCAATGTTAAACTCTCCAAGGCCCACAAGAGCTGAAGTTTCTGATATTGCAAATGCTGTTTTAGACGGAACAGATGCTGTTATGTTATCTGATGAAACTGCAGTTGGAAAATATCCTGTGGAAGCAGTAGAAGTAATGAAAAGAACGATAATAGAAGCAGAAAAGATATATCCATACTACAAAGAGTATCAGACTAAAAACGATAAAACATCTTCTATTGCTTATTCTGCTACAAAGCTATCTAAAAACATAGGTGCATCTGCCATTGCCGCTTTTACCCGTTCTGGAAGAACAGCAAAGTATGTTGCTAAATTCCGTCCAGAAAGTCCAATACTTGCAATAACACATGATTTGAAAACCCTTAGAAGATTAAATATAGTTTGGGGAATAATTCCTTATATGTATATAGAAAGCGAAGTTGACTCTGAAAAATTACTTTGTAGTTTTGTAAAAAAGGCTTATGAAAAAGATTTTTCTCTTGAAGATAAAATAGTAGCACTTGTTGGATTTATTGGAGGAGTAACTGGGTCAACCAGTATAATAAGACTTTTAGATAAAATAGATGTTGAATACATGATTAAAAAGGAGTGTTAAACACTATAAACTTCCAAGCTTTTTTTGTTGACAAACTGCAAAAATAGGTACATAATTATAGATGGTAGAAGACGTTTAGAGAAATAGCTTCACAAAAAGATGGGGGAGCATCAAAAAATTCTCTTCCTTTCATCAGGTTGTTTCTTTAAACTTCTTCACTAAGCACGGAAGAAGTTAAGTAATATTTTTTTGGAGGTATTTTGTCGTGCGTATCACAGGAACAGTAAAATGGTTCAACTCAAAGAAAGGATTTGGTTTCATCACAAGAGATGACAACCAAGGAGACATCTTCGTTCACTACTCTGCTATTGAAGGCGAAGGTTTCAAAAACCTTGAAGAAGGTGAAAAAGTAGAATTCGAAGTTGTTGAAGAAGAAAAAGGACCAAGAGCACAATCTGTTAGAAAAATATAATTATTATTTTAAAGATTGTAGGCGGGCCTCTTGCCCGCTTTTATATAATTTTCACTTCCTCTTCTTCAAATTCATTTTTATCTAAATTTAAAACCCAGCTTTTAAAACTTTTAGCTTTTCCATTTTCAATAGACATTATAATATAGGACATATCGGGCTGTGCAAACATAAGGTCTGTTTGAGAAGGTCTATCAGGATGGTCTGGATGAGTATGATATATGCCAACTATACTTAAATTATTTTCATCTGCATATTTTTCTACTTTTAAATAGTCCTGTGGTGAAATTTCAAATCTATCATTTGCCCGTTCCTTATTCTGATTTTCTACTTGAAAAATTTCTTTTACTTCTCTAGTGTCATTCTGGTAATCTATGTTTCCCAGTAAAAAACCACATATCTCAAATGGATAACCCTTCTCTCCCTGTTTTTCTATCTCTTTGATCTGATTTTCTTTTATAATAAGCATAATATCCTCTCAAATAAGGTTTGTTGAATGTTAAATATTATAGACTTTAAAAGAAAAGATTACACAGATTTGATTAAAGAAAAACAAGATATTTTTAATAAAAAAATCAACAATGATTTGAAAGAAGATTTTATCTTCATAGGAGAACATTATCCAGTATACACATGTGGTAAAAGAACCAAGAAAGAACACATTTATGGTATACCTGATGAAATACCGATTTTAGAAATAGAAAGAGGAGGAAGTGTAACATTCCATGGACCTGGACAATTGGTAATATACCCTATCATAGATTTGAGAAACTACAAACTGTCTGTAAAAGATTACGTAAATACTTTAGAGCAGATAATTATAGACACATGCAATTACTTTGAGATTAAAGCTTTTAGAAAGAAAGGTTATCCAGGTGTTTTTACTAACGATGGGAAAATAGGTTTTGTTGGAGTTAAAGTTTCAAAATATATTACCCTTCATGGTTCATCTTTAAACGTAAATGTAGACAAGAAATTTTTCTCTTTTATAAACCCATGTGGAATAAACACTCCAGTTGTTAATATGTCCGATTATATAGGAGTTTCTGTGGATGAAGTTAAAAATGTTCTTGTAAAGAATATTAGGAATTATTTTTCAGGATAAAACTCCAATAAAACATCCTCACCAAAGGTTTTTACTGAATTTTTCTTTAGTTTTACGGCTTTATTAATATCATCAATGCCTAGTTTACCTACACAAGATACGCCTTCTTCTCCAATTATTTTAGGAGCAATAAACACAGATATTTTATCAAACAGTCTATTTCTTATAAAATCAGTAATTATGTCTTTTCCTCCTTCTATCAAAAGATGAACAATATCTCTTTCATACAGATTTTTGAGTATATCATCAATTGCAAATTTATCATTTTTTAAAGGTAGCTGGATAATCTCAATATGAGATCTTTTCGCCAGACGTTCTAATTTTGATTTATCAGCCAGTTCAGAAGTGAAGATTATAGTTTTAGTATCCTCATTTAGAATATTGTAATTATCTGGAATTATTAATTTCTTATCTATAAGAACGCGAACAGGCTGTTTTTGTGATTTTACGTATCTTACAGTAAGGGAAGGATTATCTTTAAGTGCTGTGTTTGTCCCAACCATAACAGCAGTTGCCTGTTTTCTCATTTTATGGACGTGCTTTCTGGCTTTTTTCCCAGTTATCCATTTAGAACTACCAGTAAAAGTAGAGATTTTTCCATCTATGCTCTGAGCCCATTTGAGATGTATAAATGGTCTTTTTTCTTTGATGAATACAAAGAAATCCTCATTTAATTGTTTGGCTTCATCTTCTAATACTCCAACTTTAACGTCTAAACCGGAATTACGAAGTATTTGAACTCCTTTCCCTGAAACTTTAGGGTTAGGATCTAAAGTGGCAATGACGACCCTTTTTATTCCAGTGTTAAGTATGGCATTTGTGCAGGGAGGTGTTTTACCATAATGACAACATGGTTCGAGTGTTACATAAATAGTAGCACCTTCTAATGACTGTTTTTTGGATAGTGCATCCTCAATAGCTTCAACTTCAGCGTGTGGCATACCTGCCTTTTTATGATACCCTTTTCCAATTATTTTCCCGTCTTTAACAATAACAGCTCCAACTGTAGGGTTAGGATGGGTATATCCTTTTGCTTTTTTTGCCAATTTAATAGCTTCTTTCATAAAGAACTTGTCATCCATTTGCATACCATTAAATTTTAGTTTAATTTTAAAAAGAAAAAAGTAGTAGAGGTTAAAAATGTATAACATAAATAAAGACCTTGCAAATATTTTTAAGAAAATGGCAGCGATATATGAATTTTTAGATGATGAATTTCGAGCAAGAGCCTATATGAGAGCTGCTCATATTATCGAAGATTTACCTGATGATATAAGAAATTACGTAAAAGAAGGAAAGCTGTATAAAATAAAGGGAATAGGTCCAAGTATATCGTCAAAAATTATTGAATACATAAGAGACGGTAAGATATCAAAGTACGAGGAATTAAAAAAACAAATACCAGAGGATTTTATAGAACTGATTGATTTACAAGGTATTGGCCCTAAAACCTTAAAGAAAATATATGAAGAACTTGGTATAAAAACCAAAGAGGAACTAATCCAAGCACTGAAGGATGGAAGAGTGGAAAAACTGGAAGGCTTTGGTCCGAAAAAAGTGGAAAAGATGCTTAAAGCTATCCAGTTGTATGAAATATCCAAAAGAAGAATGCTCTTATGGGATGCACTTGAAGTTTCAAGATACTTAGAAAGTCAATTAAGAAAACTCAAAGAAGTTCAGTTTGTAGAAACTGCTGGAAGTATAAGAAGAAGAAAACCTACCGTTGGAGATATTGATATATTGGTAGTCTCCGAAGATGAAGACAGGATGAAAATTATGGATTATTTTGCAGCTCTACCAGAGGTAAAGGAAGTTCTTGTAAAGGGTCCTAAGAAAACAAGTATTATCTTCAAAACAGAAAAAATAGAAACACAGGTAGACCTGAGAATATTTAAAAAGGAAGAAATTGGAGCAGCTCTTCAGTATTTCACAGGTTCCAAACAGCATAATGTTCATTTAAGGGAGATTGCAAAAGAAAAAGGATTAAAAATAAACGAGTATGGGGTTTACAAAGTAGATACTGGAGAAAAAATAGCAGGAGAAACTGAAGAAAGTGTTTATAAAAGTGTTGGTATGGATTTTATCCCTCCCGAACTAAGAGAAGATAGAGGAGAAATAGAAGCAGCGTTAGAACATAAACTCCCTAAATTAGTTGAATTAAAGGATATAAAAGGAGACATGCATGTTCATTCTACATGGACAGATGGAGCTTTTTCAATAAAGGAAATTGCCGATTTTGTTTTAAAACATTATAAATACGAATATATAGTGATAACTGACCACTCAAAATCACAAAGAGTAGCACACGGTTTAGACGAAGAAAAACTGATACAGGAAATAGAAGAAATAAAACAGATAAACAAAATGCTTGGACTTGATTTTATCAAAAAAGGAATAGAAGTAGATATTCTAATAGATGGAAGTTTAGACCTTTCCGATGAAGTTTTATCCAAGTTGGACTGGGTAGTTGCCTCTGTACACTCACATTTTAGTAGAGATAATACAGACAGAATTTTAAAAGCCATGGAAAATCCTTATGTAAATGTTATTGGACATCCAACAGGAAGACTAATTGGAGTAAGAGAAGGTTATCCCCTTGATATTGATGCCGTAATAAAAAAGGCTAAAGAAACAGGGACTGCCCTTGAGATAAATGCACAACCGTTAAGAATGGACTTAGATGACATTTGGATAAAAAAATGTGTTGAAGAAGGAGTAAAATTAGTCATCTCTACAGACAGCCATAATTTAGGAAACTTTGCTTATATGGAAATTGGTGTTGGTCTTGCAAGAAGAGGATGGGCTACCAAAAAAGACATATTAAACACAAAAAGCTGGAAAGAGATACAAAAATTTGTAAACCAAAAAAGAAAAAAATTAGGCGGCATTTTAATAAAAACATAAATGGGTGTTTTAAGAGATTTAAATGGAGCTTTAACTGCAGATAAAAAAGTAGAAAAACTTTTACAGTTTCTTACTGATAACAAGTTTAAAGACCTAAAGAAAAATTTTTACTTTTATAAAATTAGAGGGGAAGTCGAGAACGGTAAATTAAAGGTAGAGATGTATTTCCATCATAGAGAAAAATGGTACTTTATCGGTGAGATAGATTTAAATAACAACAAAATCACAAAGCACATAGATAAACAGCTTTTTAAAATACTTTTAGACGATGAAAATAACTTTTTGATTGAAAAATATCATAGAGAAATGCACAGAAGTATGTCTATAATACTATCATTATTAGCTTTAATACTTGGTATTCTTACAACATTTATACTTATTAATTTAATAAAATAAAACAAGTTTTCCCTCTTGTTATAATAATTAATTCGAGAAAAAAAATCCAAGGGAGATGTTTTCCATGATAAAAAGATATACTTTACCAAAAATGGGACAAGTATGGTCAGAAGTTAATAAGTTTCAAAAGTGGCTTGATGTTGAAATAGCTATATGTAGGGCGTGGAACAAATTAGGTAAAATTCCAGATGAGGCTTTGAAAGAAATAGAAGAAAAGACCCACATTGATGAAAAAGTTGTAGAAAGAATACATGAACTTGATAAAATCTACAATCACGATGTTCTCGCATTTGTTACTGCAGTAGCTGAACAAGTTGGAGAAAATGGGAGATACATACATTTAGGTGTAACATCTTCTGACGTTATAGATACTGCTCTTGGTTTATTAATGAGAGAAGCCCTAAATATACTGATAGAAGACATTGAAGCTTTATTACCTGTGTTAGAGGAGAACGCTTTTAAATACAAAGAAACAGTAATGATGGGAAGAACCCACGGTGTACATGCTGAGCCAATGGTATTTGGTCTCAAGTTTGCCCTGTGGTATGAAGAAATGAAAAGAAATCTTCAAAGATTAAAAAATGCAAAAGATGTAGTTTCTGTTGGAGCAATATCCGGTGCAGTTGGTACATACTCAAATATACCACCAGAGGTAGAAGAAATAGCCTTAACTGAGCTTGGCTTAAAACCTGAACCTGTATCAAATCAAGTGGTTCAAAGAGACAGACACGCTGAATTTATGACAGCTATGGCAATTACAGCTTCTTCACTTGAAAAAATAGCTGTTGAAATAAGACACTTACAGAGAACTGAAGTGTTAGAAGCACAGGAACCCTTCAAAAAAGGCCAGAGAGGGTCTTCAGCGATGCCTCACAAGAAAAATCCTATAACATGTGAAAGGATAACAGGATTAGCCAGAGTTATAAGGGCAAACTCAATACCCGCCATGGAAGATATTGCACTATGGCATGAAAGGGATATATCTCATTCCTCAGTAGAAAGAGTGGTTCTGCCTGACTCAGCTATTGCACTGGACTATATTTTAAATTTAACAAAAAAAGTTTTAGAAGGTCTTGTAGTATACCCTGAGAGAATGAAAAAAAATATGGATTTATCGAAAGGTCTGTATTTTTCTTCAAAAGTTCTTGTTGCACTTGTTGAAAAAGGATTATCAAGAGATGAAGCGTACGATATAGTCCAGAGAAATGCTATGAAAGCATGGGATACAGAAGGATTAATGTTTATTGATGCTCTTAAGCAAGACCCTGAAGTTATGAAATATCTGTCAGAAGAGGAGCTTGAAGAAATATTCGATGTAAACAAATTTTTAAAGAATATTCCACATATATATAAAAGAGTTTTTGGTAGATATTAAATAAAAAAAAGGAGGAAAAATTGAAAGCAATAATCACTGCTATCTTAATGATTTTTTCTTTTACTTTTGCAAAGGATGTTCCTTCTATCATTGAAGAAATTGTTAAATATAATGAAGACTTTGTAAAGCATCATTCTAAAACATACTTTGAAAACTTTAAAAATAAACAAAAACCATATATAACGTTAGTTTCTTGCTCTGATGCTAGAGTCCATATGAATATCATAGAAAAAAACCCAATTAATAAAATTTTTGCAATAAGAAATATTGGAAATCAGCTACTTACAAGCTTTGGTTCTGTAGACTACGGGGTTTTACACCTTCATACTCCAGTTTTATTAATACTTGGTCATTCCCACTGTGGAGCTGTTAAAGCAGCCCTTGGAGATTATGAAGAAGAGCCTTTTGATATTATTAGAGAACTTGATCACTTATTTATTCCTTTAGCAAAGTTAAAAAATCAAAAGATAGATTTTGAAAAAAAGTGGATAAAAGGTGTTCAAGCAAATGTTGATTATCAAGTTGAACTTGCCTTAAAAAAGTATAAAAAATTAGTAGAAGAAGGAAAATTAACAATTATTGGAGCTATATATGATTTTGTTGGACTGTACAAAAGTGGAGAAGGGAGAATAATCATAATAAATGTTAATGGAGAAACAAATACTGAAAAAATAAAAAAACTTCCTATATTTAATAAACTTCCTGCAAGTGAAAAAGATTTAACAATAAAAAGAATTAATTAAAAAGGAGAAGTGAAAAATTTATGAAAACAAGAAAGGCAGTTAGGGAAGACATTAGAAATATAGCTATAATAGCCCATGTTGACCATGGAAAAACGACATTAGTTGATGCTCTTTTAAAACAAAGCGGTACATTTAGAGAAAATGAAGAAGTAGAAGAAAGGATAATGGACAATATAGACCTTGAAAGGGAACGCGGAATTACTATCATGGCTAAAAACACAGCTATAAGATATAAAGGAGTAAAGATAAATATTATAGACACACCAGGACACGCAGATTTTGGAGGAGAAGTAGAAAGAACGCTAAAAATGGTAGATGGAGTTATCTTACTTGTAGATGCCGCAGAAGGACCTATGCCCCAGACAAGATTTGTACTACAAAAGGCTTTAGAAGCTGGCTTGACTCCTCTAGTTGTAATTAACAAAATAGACAGACCTGATGCACGTATAGACCAGGTAATAGATGAGATTTACGACCTTTTTATAGATTTAGATGCAACAGAAGAACAGCTGGATTTTCCAATTATATATGCAATCGGAAGAGAAGGTATCGCAAAAGAAAATCTCGATGATGAATCCAGTGATTTAAGACCTCTTTTTGAGAAGATAATAAATTACATGCCAGCTCCTGTTTATGACGAAGAGAAAGGTCTTCAATTTTTAATAACATCTTTAGATTATGACAATTACGTCGGTAGACTTGCAATTGGGAGAATATTTAATGGTTCAGTTAAAGTCGGACAACAAGTGGCACTTATAAAAAGAGATGGAACTATAATAAAAGGCACTGTTAGAGCATTATACACTTATGAAGGACTTAATAGAGTAGAAACAAAAGAAGCCAAAGCTGGAGATATTGTTGCAATAGCTGGTCTTGATGATATTAATATTGGGGATACAATAGCAGACGCCGAAAATCCCGAGCCACTTCCACCAATAACAGTAGAAGAACCTACAATATCTATGATTTTTTCAGTAAATGATTCACCTTTTGCAGGTAGAAGCGGAAAATTTTTAACATCAAGACACTTAAGAGAAAGATTATTTAAAGAAACTCTTACAAATGTGGCCATAAGAGTAGAAGATACAGACAATCCTGAAAGTTTCCTTGTTATGGGTAGAGGGGAATTACAGCTTTCTATTCTCGCTGAAATGATGCGAAGGGAAGGCTATGAATTTCAAGTTTCAAAACCTGAAGTTATAACTAAAGAAGAAAACGGACAAAAACTTGAACCAATTGAAAGGGTTGTCATTGATATACCTGAAGAATACATTGGAATAGTTACTGAAAAGTTAGGAGCCAGAAAAGGACAGATGGTAAATATGATAAATCATGGGTATGGAAGAGTAAGATTAGAGTTTATTATACCTTCAAGAGGGTTAATAGGGTATAGAAGCGAATTTAAAACGGATACAAAAGGAGAAGGGCTGATTAATGCAATATTCGAAGGCTGGCAGCCATGGGCAGGAGAAATAAAAACCCGTCAAAATGGAGCTTTAGTTGCAGATAGAAAAGGTGTAGCAACACCTTATGCCATAAATAGCTTACAGGATAGAGGAGTATTCTTTATACCTCCAGGTACAGAAGTATATGAAGGCATGGTAATTGGTGAACACAACAGAGATAATGACCTGTGGGTAAATATAACTAAAGAAAAGAAATTAACAAACATAAGAGCTGCAAGTGCAGACGAAGGAGTAAAAATAATACCCCATAGAAAAATGGATTTTGAACGGGCAATGGAATGGATTAACAATGACGAGCTTATAGAAGTTACTCCAGATGCTATTAGGATAAGGAAGAAAAACTTAAAAAAGCCGTAAAAGGAGGAAAAAATGCAGTATAAGGTTTATACATCTCACAGCTATAAAAATATACCGCAAGTACAAAAGTATTTAACTGAAGAAGATAAGTTTAATATAGATGTAGTTTCTAAAGTTTTTCCATTTAAAGTAAACAACTATGTTATAGACAGACTTATAAAATGGGAAAATTATCAAAACGACCCAATTTTTAGATTAACATTCCCTCATAAAGACATGCTGTACCCAGAAGATTTCGAAAAAATAGCATTTCTTCTAAGGAAAGGAGCTGAAGAAGAACAGATTAGAAATGTCGCAAATGAAATTAGAATGAGATTAAATCCACATCCTGCTGGTCAAAAATACAATATTCCATCTATAAATGGAAAAAAACTCTACGGTGCACAGCATAAGTATAAAGAAACAATTTTATTCTTTCCAAAACAGGGACAGACCTGTCATGCATATTGCTCATTCTGTTTTAGATGGCCTCAATTTGTAGGTATTGATGAATTAAAATTTGCAATGAAAGAAGTTGAAGTACTTATAGAATATATAAAAGCTCATCCTGAAATCACAGATGTTCTATTTACTGGCGGTGACCCAATGATAATGAAGGCCAGGGTATTTAAACAATACATAAAACCTTTAATAGAAGCAAAAATACCACATCTAAAAAACATAAGAATAGGAACTAAAGTTTTAGGTTTCTGGCCTTATAAATTCTTAACTGATGACGATGCGCAGGAGATGCTGGACTTATTTAAGTATATAACTGATTCGGGATACAATTTGGCATTTATGGCCCATTTTAACCATTACAGAGAACTCGAAACACCTGAAGTCCAAGAAGCAGTGGAAAAAGTTAGAAGTACAGGAGCGGTTATAAGAACTCAATCACCTTTACTGAGACATATAAACGATAGCTCTGAAGTATGGGCTACAATGTGGACTAAGCAGGTAGAAATGGGAATGGTTCCTTACTATATGTTTGTAGCAAGAGATACAGGTGCTCAGCATTACTTTGGAGTTCCACTTGTAAAGGCATGGGAGATATTTAGAGATGCCTACAAGAATGTAAGTGGGCTGGCTCGGACAGTTAAAGGACCTTCAATGTCTGCAACCCCTGGTAAGATAAGAGTGTTAGGTATCACCGAAATAAATGGAGAAAAATACTTTGTGTTAGATTTCCTGCAAGGGAGAAATCCAGACTGGGTTGGAAAACCGTTTTTAGCAAAATACAATGAGAATGCTTTATGGATAGATGAACTTGAACCTGCATTTTCAGATAAATTCTTCTTTGAAGATGAACTAAAAGAGATTTTAAATAAAGATAAAATAACTGTAACTGTTTCTTAAAGGGGTTATCCCCCTTTGTTTATTATTTATTAAAACAGAAATTTATTTGACATACAGAAGTTATTACAGCAGTTTCCATTCGCAGTATTAATTTACCAAGTGAAAGAGATTTAAAACCTTTATCTTTTAGTATTTTAATTTCATCATCTGAAAATCCTCCTTCGTTACCAATAACAATACTCACTGATGACGGAGTTAAATGACAGTACTGTTTTATACTTTGATTTTTTTCTCTTTCATAAAAAACAGCATTAAAATCACTACTGGCTTCAATATTGT
The DNA here is from genome assembly GCA_964516095.1 of uncultured Aquificales bacterium. Classification (GTDB taxonomy): domain Bacteria; phylum Aquificota; class Aquificia; order Aquificales; family Hydrogenothermaceae; genus Hydrogenothermus. Next base: position 11,150 of record CAZEYS010000013.1, on the reverse strand, counting down.
CTATGTTTTTAGGAAAATCTATTTTTAAAGGAAATAGACGCTTGCACTGCTTTATTGAATTTATGGAAATCTTTTGCCACTTTTCAAGTTTTTTTAAAACATCTTTTTCTTTTACTGCTGAGTTCTTACATAAAACAGGGGTTAGTTTATAAACCCCTAATTCTGTCAAATATGGAATTAAATCATCTACTTTTGAAAGTTGATTAGGCACACACAAGTTAAGATTTATCTGCAGCTTTAAATCTTCAACATCAATCTTTTTGAGAAACTTTGCTTTTAATTTTTTTTTAGAAACTTCTAAAACTTCACCTAAATATATATTTCCGTTTAAATCGTTTACCTGGATAAGATAACCAGGTTTAACTCTCCTAACATAAGCATGTTTTGCCTCATCTTCAATTAGATATAAAAAATCACCTTCTTTTTTCCCAATAAAAGTAGGATAAGACATTAAGCTTTCGCTTTTTCTTCTGTATTTACCTGTTTAGTTTTTGTTTCTTTTTCAACTTCAGCTTCGATTTCTTTCGCTTTAACTACTTTTTCCTCTTTTTGTTCTTCTTCACCACTTAAAGAAGATTTGAAGCTTCTAATTCCTTCACCTAATCCTTTTCCTATTTCAGGTAGTTTTTTAGCTCCAAATAATAGCAAAAGAATACCAAATATTAATAAAAGTTCAGGAATTCCTATACCACCAAACATCTAAAAACCTCCAAGCTATTTCTAATGAAATTAATTATAACATTAATATATTTTTTTAAACCTTCCAGTTCTCATAATTATTTAATCGACCTTTTAGGTCGTCTATAAGCTGCGGCATATGTTTAAATCTGTGATTTCCACCAGGATACATTTTTACATACACCCCATGTTTTTCGAAAAACTCTTTTGTCTTTTTACTATCCAGAAGTTCATCATCCTCATCAAGATAAACAAACAGCAAATTTTTTATATCCTTTAATCTATCTTCTGGTACATAGTAATTTTTTAAACTTTCTAAATGCTCTCTGGTAAATATGTACTCTTCATCTGATTTATAGTTTTTTTGAGGACCTATCTGATCTTTTAAAGAGTTGTAAGGATCTATAGAAGGATTTATTAAAACAGCTGGAACTTTGTATTTGTAAGCTAAATAAGCTGCATAAAATCCACCAAGAGATGTTCCTACTACAATTAATTTATCTTTATCTTTTATCGCATCAGTTAAAAACTCAAGTTGTTTCATAGCTTTTTCAGGGTCGTATGGAAGTGTTGGAGCAATGACATTCTCATCACCAAAGGCCTTTTTTAAATGGTTTATTTTCTCGCCGTATCCTGCAGAATTAAAACCATGTATATACAGAATTTTCATTACAACACCTACCTTTCTAAAATTTTTGCTTAAGATTATAATATAAAAGAACTTAAAATAAATATATGAAAGAAGGAATAATTTGAAAAAAATCATTGTTAATAAAAATGGTCTTGAGAAGATAAAATATCTTAATCTGTGGCTACATAAACACGACTTAAAAAAACTCCCAAAAAACGTGCATCCTGGAGAACTTGTTGAAGTAATATCACCGAAAGGTGAATTTTTAGCTATAGGCTATATAAATCCAAAAAGTTTAATCACTGTAAGGATACTTTCTTTTGAAAATAAGAAGATTAATAAAAATTTTTTTGTCGAAAAAATAGAAAAAGCCTACCTTCTAAGAAAGAAACTTGAAAATATAACAGATTCGTTTAGAGTTGTTCATTCAGAGGCAGATGAAATTCCAGGTCTAATTGTGGATAAATATAGAGATTACCTTTCTGTTCAAATCAACACTGCTGGTATATTTAACTTAAAAGAAGAGGTTTACCACGCATTAATTGAAACTTTTAAACCAAAAGGGATATATCAAAAATGTGATGAAAAAATTTGTAAAATAGAAGGCTTCAACTGCCAGGAAAAGATTATTTTTGGAGATATCCCAGAAGAAATTCAAATATCTGAAAATGATGTAAAATTTCTTATCTCCCTGAAAAAAGGGCAAAAAACAGGATTTTTTTTAGACCAGAGAAAAAATAGAAAGGTCGTTTCTAATTATGTTGAAAAAGGATTTAACGTTCTTGATCTGTTTTCAAACGTTGGTGGATTTGGCATTTATGCTTTAAAAAATGGGGCAAATCACGTAGATTTTGTAGATATATCTAAAGAAGCATGTCAGATGATTGAAAAAAACTGTAGGTTAAATAATCTAAATAGTTATACAGTATTCAATGAGGACGCATTTGATTTTTTAAACCAAAATAATAAAAAATATGACCTTATAATCATAGACCCTCCTCCTTTTGCAAAAACAAAAAAGGAAATAGAAGGTGCCATAAAAGGCTTACAGTACCTTGTTATAAATAGTATAAAGTCTTTAACTAAGGACGGGTTTATTGCAGTCTTCTCCTGTTCCCATCATATAGGATTTGAAGAGTTAAACAGAGTGTTATTATTTTCCTCTATAAAAACCGGTAAAAAAATAAACATAGTTGAACATATGTTCCAAGACATAGACCATCCATATATACTAAATATTCCTAATTCACTTTATTTAAAAGGCTATCTTATAAGACCATTATGAAAATAAAACAAGCTTTAGAAAAGGCTATAAAAGTTTTAAAGGAGGCAGGTGTAGAAACTCCATCCTTAGATGCCCAGATAATACTGGCTCATATATTAAAAATTCCACGATGGAAGTTAATCGTTCAGTCAGATGAAGAACTTACTGACAGAGAGTTAAATACTTTTTTCTCATTAATCAAAAAAAGAGCAGAAAGATTTCCTGTTGCATATATCATTGGAGAAAAAGAGTTTTTTGGAATAAAGTTTATAGTTAATGAAGGAGTTTTAATTCCAAGACCAGAGACTGAAATCTTAGTAGAAACAGTTTTAGAAAAAATAAAAGATAGAAAAGAACCCGTTGGTATAGAGGTAGGTGTAGGCTCAGGTGCAATAGCAGTATCCCTTTTAAAAAACAAACCAGACCTAAAAATCATAGCAACTGATATATCCAATATAGCAATAGAAACATCTAAAAAAAATGCTATTCTACATAAAGTAGATAACAGACTTAAAATTCTGAAGGCAGATAAACTTAATTCTATCAACGGGAAATTTGACTTTATAGTATCAAATCCTCCTTACATACCATACTATGAATATGAAACCTTACAACCAGAAGTAAAGAAAGAACCTAAACTGGCACTTCTTGCAAAAGACAACGGTTTAGAATTTTACAAAGATATAATAAAAAAAGGTTATAATCTATTAAAAAGGAATGGTTTTTTTGCCTTCGAAGTTGGATACAACCAGGCAGAAGAAGTTGAAAAACTATTACAGAAAAAAGGGTTAAAAACCGAAAAAATTAAAGACCTTCAAGGAATACATAGAGTAGTTATAGGAGAAAAATATGAAAAATAAAGTGAAGAAGTTTAAAGAAGTTTTAATAATCTCTGGTAGCAAAAAATTAAGTGGAACAATAAAAATATCCGGTGCAAAAAATGCAGCTTTACCAAACATGGCAGCATCAATCCTTACAGATGAATACGTATATCTAAATAATGTTCCTGAACTTTTAGATACTCTGACAATGGAAAAACTATTAAATGAAATAGGAATAAAATCCTACAAAAAAGATGGAAGTTTACTTTTAAAATTTGAAAATAAACCTAATTTGAAAGCAGATTATGATTACGTCTCAAAAATGAGAGCATCTATCCTGGTTTTAGGCCCCTTGTTAACACGATTTGGACATGCAGAAGTTGCCCTTCCTGGAGGATGTGCAATTGGAACAAGACCAATAAATTTACACCTTGAAGCACTGAAAAAAATGGGAGCAGATATACATTTAAAAGAAGGAAATATAGTCGCTAACGCAAAAGATGGCCTTCAGGGAGCAACAATAAAATTTGACAGAATAACTGTAACAGGAACAGAAAATATAATGATGGCAGCAACTTTAGCTAAAGGTAAAACAATTATAAAAAATGCTGCTAAAGAACCAGAAGTTGTAAATCTTGCAAACTTACTTATCAGGATGGGAGCTAAAATAAAAGGTGCCGGAACTGATACAATTGAAATTGAAGGCGTTAATAAACTGAACTCTGCAACTATAGACATAATTCCAGACAGAATTGAAGCAGGAACATTTGCGATTTTGTCAGCTTTAACAGGTGAAAATATAACAATAGAAAACTACCCTTTCGAGTACTTAGAGTACTTTGACAGAGTATTAGAAAATATTGGAGTTTCTATTATTAGAATAGATAAAAACACTGCTGTTGTAAAACGTGGCGAAAAACTTAAACCTACCCACATAGAAACTAAAGAATATCCGTACTTCCCAACAGATTTACAGGCACAACTTATGGTGCTACTGTGTTTTGCTGAAGGAATTTCTTCAATAAAAGAAAATATATTTGAAAATAGATTTATGCACGTTCCAGAGCTGTGTAGAATGGGAGCCCAAATAAAAATAGATGTTGAAAGCAGAACAGCCTACATCAAAGGTATAAAGCAGTTAGAAGGAACTATTGTCAAAGCAACAGATTTAAGGGCAAGTGCAGCCATGGTTATAGCAGGACTTACAGCAAAAGGAATAACAACAATTGAGAATATATACCATCTTTACAGAGGATATGAAAAAATAGATGAAAAACTAAAATCAATAGGAGCTGAAATAAAAAAGGATATAATTGAAGAAAAAGGGGCCTAAAAAGCCCCGTATATTTACTGTTTAGGTCTTAATGAAACTATATGTTTAGTTCCATCCCACTGAACTACTTCAACAACTTTTAAATCACCATTTTCTTCATCAACATATATTTCTGTAGGTTTGTGGATAAGATGGTCATGTCTTTCAGCTGCAACTTCAAATACATCATCTTTAGGGTCGTAATCTAAACCAACAAGTTCTTGCCAGTGAGTTTCTACCTGGTCTCCAAGTTCAGGATTTACAATTTCAATTTGAACGTCTTTTTTGGGAACCTGACCTTCTCTGTATTTTTTATCCCATTCGTCAAAATAAGATTCCCATTCAGATTTTTCTAACTTTCTCACTGCCATTGAAAAGCCCTCCTTTAGTTATATTTTTAAATGCACTATATAAAATAATACCGTTAAAAGTAAAAATCAAGGAAAGGTGAGCATTATGGGACGAAAAATCAAGCCATTACCAGAGGATGTTATAAACAAAATAGCTGCTGGAGAAGTCATAGAAAGACCAGCAAATGTTGTAAAAGAACTGATTGAAAACTCCTTAGATGCAGGAGCAAACAAAATAGAAATTTTCATAGAAAAAGGTGGAAAAAGAAAAATAAAAGTAAAAGATAATGGATGTGGTATACACAAAGATGATATGTTAAATGCTATAACAAGATTTTCCACCAGTAAAATATCATCTGCAGACGACCTTTTTAATTTAGAAAGTTATGGTTTTAGAGGGGAAGCTTTATCAAGCATATCAGCAGTGTCAAAATTCAAATTGACCTCTCGAACAATCGATGAACCTGTTGGAAATCAAATTTATATAGAAGGTGGAAACCTAAAATATTTTTCGCAACACGGTCACAGTATAGGAACCACTGTAGAAGTAGAGGATTTGTTTTTCAACCTTCCAGCACGGCAAAAGTTTTTAAAATCTGAGAAAACAGAATTAATCCATATCTTAGATATTTTTTCCAAATATGCCCTTCTTCACACTGATAAGTATATTTCTATAAATGTAGACGGAAAAGATATATTTAATTTTTACCCTTCAACATTAGAAGATAGAATAAAAAGTATATTTTTAAACGAAAACGACAAAATTATAGAAATAGACCACGAAGGAAATATAGGAAGTATAAAGGGTTATATAATTCCTGAAAAAACGACTTCTAAAAAGAAGTATATATTCGTAAATAAAAGACCGGTAAGAAACTATATTGTTCAAAACACGTTAAAAGAACTAATAGGAGACAGTTTTTATGTACTTTTCTTTGACTTTCCACCATACTTTGTCGATTTTAATGTACATCCTGCAAAAGAAGAGGTTAAATTTATAAAAGAATCTTCAGTGGTTTCTTTAATTAAATCAGCTCTCAATGAAAATTTAAACACATTTAGAAAAAAAACAATTTCTTATTCGTTCAAAAGTGAAAATACAGGTCAGGAACTAAAACAAGAAACAAAGTCATATTTAAAAGATGAAAAATTTGAAGTTATAGGACAGATAGAAGATACATTTTTAGTTGTATATTTCGATAATGAAGTTTACTTTATTGATCAGCACGTTGCAAATGAAAGAATATTTTATGAACTTCTGCTGAATGAATACGTTGAAAAAGAAAAAATACCTTCACAAAAATTAATAGTTCCTTTAATACTAAAATTCTCACCAGACGAAATCCAGAGACTTGAAATTCTAAAAAATAAACTTGAAAGTATGGGGTTTAAGTACCAAACCCACGAAAATAAATTAATTTTAAATGCTATTCCATATAACATGTCAGTAATAGATGCAGAAAAAGTCCTTCAGGATATAGTAGAAACCGGAAATTTAAATATATCTGCACAGGAAATAATTTCACAGATAGCCTGTAAAATGTCAATTAAAGCTGGAGATAAACTTACAAAAGAAAAGGCATATGCTATTATAAAAGAATGGCTAAAAACAAATAATCCAAATCTTTGTCCCCATGGAAGACCAATATATTATAAAATTTCATTAGATGAAATAAAAAAGAAAGTAGGTAGAAAGTGATGGAGAAAGTTGGAATATTAGATAAAGATAAAATTTTAGAAAACTACAATGAAAAGAAAAAACAGATAATAGAAAATCACTACAACGGAGAAACTGGATTAAACACAGTAAGAGCACTTTCAGACCTTACCGATAAAACAATAAAAGACTTTGCTACACTTGCATTTGACAATCCAGAAGACATATCAATTGTAGTTTTAGGAGGATATGGAAGAAGAGAACTCTGCTTTAAATCAGATATAGATATATCTTTAGTATTCGAAGAAAAAAACTTTGAAAAGCTAAAAGCCGGTCTTGAAAGTTTCTACTACATGCTTTTAGATTTAAAAGTAGATGTAGGATTTTCACCGCGAGATATAAAAACCTTTACAAAATTAGCTCAGGAAGACCTAACTGTTGCAACATCTTTACTTCAAGGTCGTTTCATATGGGGTAATGAGAATATATACCATAAGCTCATAGATAAATTTAAAAAGATAATAAGAAAAAAAAGAAACGCCTATGTAAACGCAACTTTAAAAGCCAGAAAAATAAGATATGAAAAAACAGGAAGCAGTATATTTATGATGGAACCCCATGTTAAAGAAGGTGAGGGAGGTCTTAGAGATTTTCATGAAGTGTTCTGGATATCTAAGGTTTTAGATGATGTTGAAGACTATAAATATTTCGTGGAAAACAATATAATACTTGAAGATGAATATATAGAGCTTATGCGAGCTTATGACTTTATCCTTAAAATAAGAAATCAAATGCATCTTATATGTAACAAAAAATGTGATGTTCTTGTATTTCCACTACAAGAGGAAGTTGCAAAAAAACTTGGCTTTGCACATGAAGATGATGACGAAGAAACACTCAGAGCATCTGTAGAACAGATGATGAAACTGTACTACTTAAATGCAAAATCTATAAACACTATAACAAAGAGAATACTCAAAAACTTGACTGAAAATGAAGATTTAGAAATTAAAACACCTATAGACGATGTATTTGCAAGAACATCTACAGAACTTGAAGTATCAAATCCCCAAAAATTTGAAAAAAATCCTGCAAACATATTAAAAGCTTTTAAGTATTTCAAAGATTATTATCTGGATTTTTCATCACAACTTGAATATCTACTAAGAAAAAATGAAAAAAAACTAAAAGAGAACATAAATAGCCCAGATATAAAAAAACTTGTACGAGAAATATTTTCTGACGTTAAAAACCTTCCAAATACTTTAAGAAAAATGCAGGATTTTTATGTAATAGATGATTTAATACCAGAATTTGGATATCAAAGATGCCACTTTCAATACGATGCTTATCACAAATATACAACTGATGCCCATGCCATAAAGGCAGTGGAGATGTTAGAAAGTTTAAAAAGATTAGATAATCCTCACAAAAAGCCAATATATGAAATTTATAAGGACATCGAAAGGAAAGACCTTCTAATATGGGCTATATTCTTACACGATATAGGTAAAGGTCATAAAACAGATCATTCAGTCTTAGGTTCAAAAATGGCATTTGATATCTTAAAAAGATTTGGCTACTCAAACAGAGATGCAAAAGTAGTAAGTGATTTAGTCCTGCACCATCTTGAAATGGCAAAAGTATCACAAAGAAGGAATATAAACGACCCAGAAGTCCTTGATGATTTTATAAAGAAAGTAAAAAATACCCAATTTTTAAAAATGTTAACAGTTTTAACCTGGTGCGATGCAAACGCAGTAGGTCCAAATGTATGGAATGACTGGAAACAATCTTTATTGCTGGAGCTATATCAAAAAGCTTTAAGTATAATGGAGAAAGGAATATCTGCAAAAGAATATACAGACATACTGATTGAAGAAAAAATAAAGAAAATAAAAGGAATTCTCAAAGAAAAATTTGGAGAAGAGGAAGCCGAAAGGCTATTAAGCAGAGTTTCTGACTATTACATAATGTCAATGACTGTAGATGATATTATTAAACACTTTGAATTAGAACACAAAATGCTAAAAACATCTGACCCTCAATTTTTATTTGAAGAAAATATAAACATAGGATTTTCAGAAATAGTAATGTCAGTTCCAGATGTGGAAAACATGGAAAATCCACTTTTACCATTTACTGGGATTTTAAGCTCAATGAACATAAACATACTGTCCATCTACAGTTTTACAAGAAAAGATAATACAAAACTTATAGAAGCTCAGATTTCAACACCAGCCCTTGAAGCTGTAGACAGCTCAAAATTTGAAAAATTCCTTAAAGTATTTGAAGATTACAGAAAAGGCATAATATCTTTAGACGATATTAAGAAAACTATAAAGTACAAAGGTTTTAAATCAAATACAATACCACCGCCTACATTTGTAAAAATAGATAATAAAACCTCAGATAAATATACAATATTTGACATTTCAGCAGAAGACAGAATAGGATTATTATTTGACATAATATACACATTTTCAAAATTTGACCTTTACGTTCACATTACTAAAGTTACCACACAAGGAGAAAGAGCCAGAGATGCATTTTACGTAAGAACAAAAGATAAGCACAAAATTACAGATGAAGAGAAACTGGAAAAAATAAAGAAAGAACTTTTAAAAGTTATTAAAGCATAGATAGCTTGATATAAAATAATATTTAAAATAAGAATTGGAGGAAACACTTGAAAGCATCTCAGTATTTTTTACCTACACTAAAAGAAGCACCATCAGAAGCTGAAGCAATAAGCCATATATATCTGGTAAGAGGAGGTTTTATAAGACAGCTTGCTGCAGGTTTATACGAATACCTACCACTTGGATTAAGAGTGCTAAAAAAAATAGAAAATATAATAAGAAAGCATATGGACAATGCTGGAGCATTAGAACTGCTCCTGCCAATACTAACACCTGCAGAATTATGGCAGGAAACAGGCAGGTGGAATGTATACGGCAAAGAACTTTTTAGAGTAGAAGACAGAAAAGGAAGACTTTTTGCCCTTGGCCCTACCCATGAAGAGACAATTACAGACCTGGTAAGAAAGAATATACGTTCATATAAAGATCTACCTAAAAACTTCTATCAAATCCAGACAAAGTTTAGAGATGAAGCACGTCCCAGATACGGACTTATTAGAGGTAGAGAATTTTTAATGAAAGATGCTTACTCTTTTGATATTTCTGAACAAATGGCAGAAAAGTCTTATGAAATAATGAGAGAAACCTACAAAAAAATATTTGATGAACTTGGACTTAAATATCTTATGGTAGAAGCAGATACAGGAGCCATCGGTGGTAAGTTTTCTCATGAATTTGTAGTTACAGCTGCAAGTGGAGAAGCCCATGTAGTATTCTGCGAAAAATGTGGATATGCAGCAAATGTAGAAGCAGCTAAATATGAGTTTGAACTGGATAAGCTTCCTCCAGAAGAGGAAAAACCTTTAGAAAAGGTTTATACACCTGGAGTTTCTTCAGTGGAAGATGTGGCTAAATTTTTAGGTGTAGATATCAAAAAGATAGTAAAAACTTTAGTATATATCCTATCTGATGGAACAGCTGTCGCTGTAATAATAAGAGGAGATAGACAACTGAATGAAACAAAACTTATCAACTACTTCAATGTACTTGATGCAAGACTTGCCACATCTGAAGAACTTGCCAAGATGGGATTAGTTGAAGGTTTTGTTGGACCGATAGGAATAGATATTCCTGTGTATGCCGATGTATCAGTTAAAGACTTACACAACTTTGTTGTTGGGGCCAATGAAAAAGATTATCACTACATCAATGTTAATATTCCTCGAGATTTTACCCCTATAGAGTTTGTTGATTTTTCTACAGCAAAAGAAGGAGACCCCTGTCCAGTATGTAAAGCTCCTCTAAAAGAAACTACAGGCTTAGAAGTAGGTCATATATTCTTACTGGGTACAAAGTATTCGGAAGCTATGAAAGCCTATTTTGTGGATAAAGATGGAAAAGAAAAACCGATAGTAATGGGATGTTATGGAATAGGAGTAAGTAGGTTAATGGCCGCTGCTGTAGAGCAAAACCATGATGAAAATGGGATAATATGGCCAGAAAGTATAGCACCGTTTAAATTACATATAATAGCCCTAAATACAAAAGATAGTGAGATAATGAATAAAGCTGAAGAAATCTATCAGAAAGCAAAAGAGCTTGGTATTGAAGTTCTCCTGGACGATAGAGATATGTCTCCTGGTGCAAAATTTAAAGATGCAGACTTAATAGGAATTCCTCACAGGATAGTTTTAGGTAAAAAACTAAAAGAAGGAAAAGTAGAGTATCAAAATAGAATAACAAAGGATAAAGAAGAAATTCCTCTTGAAGATATAGATAAATTATTAGAGAAATTAAAATAAGGAGGCTAAAAATGGATAACGAAAGTACATGGTGGGAGTTGGCAGGTATCATA
>CAZEYS010000012.1:0-30057 GCA_964516095.1 uncultured Aquificales bacterium | reverse complement strand
CTAAGTTATGATTATACAAATTTAATTAAGAAAATCAACTCTGTTGAAGTTCATGGTTATACACCCACACGATGTGCTATGGAGGATACGTTAAACTATTTTTCTTTGAAAAATGGTATATATGGAGGTTTTAGTATTAACAATAATACCAACCCTTACATATTCAAAATAAATAATGAATATGAAGAGATAAGATGTACCAAAAACTATGTATTACTTATGACTGATGGTGAATGGAATACTGGGGGAGATCCTTTATCATATGTATATGATATGTGGGAAGGAGGTTATGCTGATTTGGTACCAGACTTAGATGGTAATCAGAATGCTAAACTCTACTCTGTTGCATTATTTTTGGACAATGGAAAAGGAAAGAATGCAGTCAAGCATTTTGCAATATTTGGAGGATTCGAAGATATTGATGGAAATAAAATGCCCTGTGGATATGATAGCTTTCCATCTTCATCTAAGAATAAAGTTGTAGATATATCTGATCCTGCTTATTCTTCCTGTAGAAACGAATGGGATGCAAATAAAGATAAATTACCTGATACCTTTGCTGACGGTTCAAACCCTGAAAAGGTAAAAAAATCTATAGAGAAAATATTTGAAAGAATCCTGGCTGATATATCTTCTGGTACCTCTGTATCTGTTCTTTCTGAAAAAAAATCAAGAGGTTCTATTCTTGTGCAGGCAATTTTTTCACCACAAAGATACATAAATGGTTATAAAGTTAAGTGGATTGGACAGTTATTTAGCTACTGGTTTTTAAATAAAAGAAATGCTCAAAATATAAGAGAAGATACAAATAATGATAAGGTACTAAATATAAAAGATGATAATATCATAAAATTTACACTTGATGAAAATGGTAAACTTAAGATAGATGTCTATCAATCTGATACGCAGGGAAAACCATCCACTAAAGTTGGAACCTATTTCTCTTTGGATGAAATAAACTATTTATGGGAAGCTGGAGAAATATTGAAAGACACAGATGCAAACGATAGAACGTTATATACAGTTTCTGATACAGGGAAATTAGTAGAGTTTACAACAACAAACTTATCTGATTTTCAAGATAAGCTTGGAACAGATATTAAACATTTTCCAGAATGTCTTCAAAATGGCTCAAATATAGATTATGAAAAATTAGTTAGATACGTTAGAGGTGAAGATATACCAGGATGTAGAAGCCGAAAAGTAGACGATACTGGAAACAACGCTGGAGATATTTGGAAGTTAGGAGACATAATCTATTCAACTCCTAAGATTGTTAAATACAGTAATTACAGCGTAGTTTACACAGCTTCGAATGATGGAATACTTCATGCATTCAAAGTTGGAAATATAAAACCTTTAAATGTTGGATACGATGTTGCAAAATTAGAAGGAACTAACTTAGGAGACGAGATTTGGGGATTTATACCATCGACATCTTTAACTTTCTTACGATACCTTGCTGATCCAGATTACTGTCATATGTACATACATGATTTAGCACCATACATTTTCCATGCAGATTATGATAATGATGGAGAAGAAAATACGGTACTAATAGGAGGATTACGACTTGGAGGTGGGTGCAGTTGTTCAGGAAAATATTGTGTTCAAGCTCCATCTGATAATCCTAACGCACTTTCAGAGTATTATGCTCTGGACATTACTGATCCAGAAAATCCTAAATTACTATGGGAATTTAAAAATAAAGATTTAGGTTTTAGTTATTCAGGACCTGGAATAATAAAAGCAAATAACAATAAATACTATGCTGTATTTGCATCAGGACCAACCTCTTATTCTGCTCAGTATAATAGCAGTGCAACTGAAAGTTTAAAAATATTTATATTGAACCTACAAGATGGTAGCCTTGAAAGAACAATAGATACAAATATAAAGAAAGCTTTTGCAGGAAGAATATTTAGTCAAGGATACGACCTTAATAACAATGGATATACGGATTTTCTAGTTTTTGGATATACAAAACAAGATAGTGACGCAACAAGTTATAAAGGTGGGCTTATATTTTTGGCTGAACAATGTGAAGGTAATAAAATATATCCTTTAGACACAGATAGTGATCCTAATAATTGGCAGGCATGTAATGTAACCTCTTTAGGAACAGATATTCCTCCAATTACTGCAAAAGTAGAGTTTGGAAAGTGCTTTAATAAATGGTATCTATTCTTAGGAACAGGAAGATGGTTTGAAAAAGATGATGACTGGGAAGTTCAATCAAATAATATTTTGTTTGGAACACCTTTAAAACCAGACACAGGATCAGGTTTATATTGGGATTACTCACATTATAACTATATTGAAATTCAAACAAACATACAAGACGTATCCGATATAAATAACGTTGATAATATATGTTCAGACAATTCACAAAATGGAAATGTAAGAGGATGGTATTTAAGATTATCAAATGCCCAAGGCAAATATTTAAAAGAAAAAGCAATTTCTAACCCCTCCGTGACGGATAAAAATATTGTATTTTTCCCAACTATATTTCCATCTGGTGACTATTGTGATTATGGAGGTAAAACAAGGGTATGGGCATTAAATTGTGCTACTGGAGATGCTGTATTTTCGACTAGATGTCCTGGATATAAAATTAATGTATCCACATTTGATTTTCTACTGCAACTTTCTGGTGGAAATATTAAAGAATTTACTCCATCCTCCTTTAATAAGGAAGATGGACGAGCAAGTGAAAAAGTAGCGGGTGTTGCATCAGAAGAGGGAGGCGTTCCTCTATTTCCAAATAACTTAATAGGAGAAATTCTACTTTGGATAGAAAAATAAAGGGTTTTTCTTTAATTGAACTATTAGTTGTTGTAGTTATAATGATTATAATTTTGTCTATAGGTATTCCTGGTTTTTTGAAATGGATAGTAAAGTATAGAATAGAAAGTGATACGACAACAATTTATTCTTTTTTGCAGGATCAAAGGGTTAAAGCGTTTGCAGAAAAAATAAATCTGAACATAGATGTATTAGACAATGAAATATGTTCTAAATGTGATACAAATGATAGTACATGTAAATCATTATATTCTACAGGTAATATAAAGTGTGAATATTTAAATTATAAATTTAAGGCTAATAAAAAGATTAGCATATCAGAAAGAGGAACCTTTTCAAGGGGAACTATATACTATCCATCCAAAAATGACGCTAAGTATGATTGTGTTAAAGTTGGTAATATAAATATAAGAATGGAGAAATGTAATGGCACCCCTTAAAAATAGATATGGTTTTACATTAGTAGAGGCATTGGTTTCAATTTTTATATTAGCAGTAATATTACTTGGCTTGCTTTCTTCTTTAATAATAGTTTATGAGCAATCAACCAAAAATTTAATTAGAGATGAGGCAGTAAAAATAGCTCAGGAATATGCTGAAAAGATGAAAAATATGGGATTTGATAATATCCCACAAAATCAAACTGATACACTTGAAAGAAAAATAAGAAATAAAACAGTAGAATTTACAGTTAAAATCAGCTCAAAACAAATTGCAGCTGGTAGTATGAAAGATGTAACAATTACGGTTGAATGGGAATACAAAGGTAAAAAATATTCTCATAAATTAGAACTACTGGTAGGGAAAAATGAATAAAAAAGGTTTTACTATTACAGAGCTTTTAGTGACGTTATTTATAATAGGTATAGTTTTATCAGCAGCTTACATTACTTACATTAGGCTTTTAAAGGGTTTTAAATCTGAAAAAGAAAAGATAGCCTCCCAAATAGAAAATCTAGTAGGACTTGAAATCCTGAGATTAGATTTAGAACATATTGGTTATGGTATACCTAAAGAAGAAACAAAGAAACTTATAGAGTGGGACGGCTCTAAGTTAATTCTTAGAAGCACATTGAATAATACAAATAAATCAACATTAGGATATCTTGTGGGAAAATGTACTTCTTCCCAGATTAATATAACATATGATGGAAGAGAGGATAAAACAAATAATTATGTGACTATCCTTCAAGATGATAA
Source organism: uncultured Aquificales bacterium (assembly GCA_964516095.1). Lineage (GTDB taxonomy): Bacteria > Aquificota > Aquificia > Aquificales > Hydrogenothermaceae > Hydrogenothermus. The sequence continues at coordinate 26,049 of CAZEYS010000012.1, read as the reverse complement.
ATCTTTTTTTGATAAGGGTACAATAAGCAGCAATATTATAAATTCATCAAAGAGCTGTACAAGCGGTAATATTTATATAGCCTTCCCTGTTAGAAAAAAAGTTTATAACGGTAGTTCAAATGATTGTCAAAAAGGTCTTTGTGAAAGGATTACTTATTCATTAACTGATTCTAATCTTCCAGATAGATGCAACGTTAATACGAAAAAACTTATAAGAAGAGTTGGAAGAGGTAATACTGGTGGAGAAACTGTTTTAAGCTGTATTGCTGATTGGAAAATAACATTTGATATTGATAAAAACTCTGATGGCAAAATTGACAGTAGTGAGGAAAATTTGGACGATTATTCTTTACTATCTGACAATACAACAATACGCAAAAAACTAAAACTTATTAATGTATATATGCTGGTTCAAGAGGGTAGATATGACCCTAACTTTGAATATAGTAATAATATAAAAAACTGTGGCAGCGATAAATGTGTATCTATTGACAATATAGAGCTAAAACTTCCTACAGACTATAACCATTATAGATGGAAAGTTTTAAAAATATCAGTAAAACCAATGGATTTATAGGTGGACAAAATGCAAAATAACGAAAAAGGTATGGCTCTTATAACAACTTTAGTTCTTGGCTTAATTGCACTTGTTTTTATAGGTGCTCTTTTATATATTCTCACAACTGGAACAAGAATATCAGGTACCGAAAAAAGATATTCCACTGCGTTGGAAGCTGCAAAAGGAGGTGCTCAGTTTGTTATCAATGAAATTTTGATGGGAGATTTAAAGTGTAACGGAGGTAATCCCTGCAAAACTTGCAGTAGTTCACTTAGCAATGATTGCAAGATTGATTTACCAGTATCTAAACTTGGAAATTATGAGGTAAATGCTTATTTGCTGTCAAAAGAATCTTCTGGAGTAACAGCTATTTACTCAGTTCGGGTCAAGTCTTTTAACCCGGATGTACCTAATGAGAAAGCAGAGATAGAGTTTGTTTATAAAGTGCAGTAAATGGACACAAAAACTTTTATAAAGGTTTTAAAAATATTAGAAGAGGAGTTTCCAAAATGGAATGCTCCAGTTGTATCTTTAATATCCCAGCAGTCAAAAGACCCATTCAAAGTACTCATATCTACAATTATAAGTTTAAGAACAAAAGATGAAATAACTGCAGAAGTTTCAAAAAGGTTATTTAATGTTGCAGACACTCCTGAAAAAATTGCAAATCTTTCAGAAAAAGAAATAGAGAAGTTAATATATCCTGCAGGGTTTTACAAAAATAAGGCAAAAATAATCAAACAAATTTCCACAAAAATACATAACGAGTATGGTGGTAAGGTTCCCGATAATATGGAGGAACTGTTAAAATTTAAAGGTGTTGGAAGAAAAACTGCAAATTTGGTTTTAAGTGAAGGATTCAACAAAGATGCTATCTGTGTTGATACCCATGTACACAGAATATCCAATAGACTTGGATTTATCCAGACAAGAACTCCTGAGGAAACAGAGTTTGCTCTAATGGAAAAAGTACCTAAAGATTACTGGAAAAAAATAAATAAACTGCTTGTAGCTTTTGGTCAATCTATATGTAAACCTGTATCTCCAATTTGCAGTAAATGTAAGGTTGCACATCTATGCGAAAAGAAAAATGTAAAAAAACATAGATAACACTTATGTATCTTCTTTCCAGCGTTTATATAGATTGTGATTTACTCCAAATGTATCTAAAACTTTCCCGGCTACAAAGTTAACAATATCTTCTAAAGTTTGGGGATTGTGATAAAAACCAGGTGCAGCTGGTGAAACAATAGCTCCAGCATGAAGAAGTTTTTTAATATTTTCAATATGAATTAGAGACAAAGGCATCTCTCTAAATAGTACATACAGTTTAATTTTTTCTTTTAGAGCAACGTCTGCAACTCTATGAATTAGATTGTAATTTACTCCATTGGCTATGGCTCCTAATGTTGACATAGAACAGGGGGCAATAATAACTCCACAGGTTTCTATAAGCCTCGAGCCACTTGCTATTGGAGCAGTTATATCGTTAACATTGATAAGGTTTACATTCTTGTTTAATAATTTTTTTATATCATTTTTGTCGATGTTTTCTTCTCTTTTTAAAACAGTATAACCGTTATTCGATATTAAAAGGTCAACACTATGTTCCTTTGAAAGTTCTTTTAATATCTTTAGACCGTATCTTACTCCGCTTGCTCCAGTTATACAAAGTACAAATTTCTTTTTTTCCAATGTATAATATCCCACAAATGAAAGCTGTAATTCTCTACAATATTTTAATTATAAGTCTTGTATTATCAAAATTTATTAGCCCTATATTTTATTATGTATCTTTTTTCCATCTGTTGCTTTTATTCTAAATCTATATGGAGTAGTGTTATATTTCATTTTTTCTCAAACTGGTTTTTTGTTAGCAACAGTTTTAGTATTCAGACAAGGACAAAGTCTTCTCCCAGAAATACTTTTCTTACATAAGGGTCTTCCACAACTTTTGACGGTGGTCCTTCAGCTATAACTTTTCCATGAGCTATGATATAGGCTCTATCAGTTATTTTTAGAGTTTCTCTTACGTTATGGTCTGTGATAATAACGCCTATATCTTTTTTTATCAAAGATATTATGAGATTATTTATTTCCTTTACCGAAACGGGGTCTACACCTGCAAATGGTTCATCTAATAGTAAGAATGATGGATTTATAATCAGGCTTCTGGCTATTTCAAGTCTTCTTCTTTCTCCACCTGATAAAGTTGATGCTTTCTGATTTCGAAGATGATAAAGACCAAACTCTTCAAGAAGCTGTTGGGCTTTTTCCTTTATTATTTTTTCATCGTCATACTGAAATTCTAAGAACATGGTAAGGTTTTCCCATACAGAAAGGTCTGCAAAAATTGAAGATTCTTGAGGTAAAAAAGATATTCCTTTCTTTGCCCTCTCATAAACAGGAAGATCTGTTATATCTTCATTATTCAGTAATATTTTCCCAGCGTCTGGTTTTATAAATCCAAGTAAACATTTAAAGGTTGTTGTTTTCCCGGCACCGTTTGGCCCCAACAGTCCAACTATTTCTCCTTCTTTAACTTCTAGAGAAATGCCATCCAGTACTATTCTATCTTTATATATCTTTTTTATTTTATCAGCTTTTAGTAGTGCCTGTTTCATGCATTTGCTCTAAAGAATTTCTTAATATTTCTAATGGCCTGTCTTATTCTCTTTTCATTTTCAACTACTGCAAATCTTACAAACCCTTCTCCATGTTCTCCAAATCCAACTCCTGGAGCTACTGCGACTTTTGCTTCTTTAAGTAGTTTCATACTAAATTCAACAGAACCTAAATGCTGAAATTTTTCAGGAATTTTAGCCCATAAAAACATAGTGGCTTTTGGCTTTTCCACTTTCCATCCAATTTTATTCAGACCCTGGGTTAAAACGTCCAATCTTTTACTGTATGTGTCCCTTGCTTTTTCTACTATAGAATAGTCACTATCAAGAGCTATAACTGATGCCACCTGTATAGGAGTAAATGTTCCATAATCAAGATAACTTTTAAGTCTTTTTAAATTGTAGACTATAGTTGGATTTCCAAGGACAAAACCTACTCGCCAACCAGCCATTGAAAAACCTTTAGTCATTGAGTATAGTTCAACAGCAATGTCTTTAGCACCTTCAACTTGAAGTATAGATGGAGCCTTATATCCATCGAAACATAAATCTGCATAAGCAAAATCATGTATTATCCATAAGCCTTTTTCCCGTGCAAACTTTACAATTTCTTTAAAAAACTCTATATCTATAGTCATAGTTGTAGGATTATTAGGAAAGTTCAGCAGTAAAACTTTAGCCTTAGGATAACTATCCTCATAGGATTCATATATACTCTTTAAAAATTTCTCTTGTTTGTCACTGTCTGAACCTTCCAAAGGCAAGGGAACAGTGAGTACACTTGCACCTGCTATTACAGGAGCATAATAATGAATAGGATATCTTGGGCTTGGAACAAGTGCTATATCTCCAGGTTCAAGCATTGCAATCATAAGATGAGAAATTCCTTCTTTTGAACCTATTGTCATTATAGCTTCTTCTTCTGGGTCTAACTTAACTCCATATCTTCTTTCATAAAAGTCACAGATAGCCTTTCTAAGACGAGGAATTCCCTCAGACATTGAGTATCTATGTGTATGTTTTTTTCTGGCTGATTCACACAATTTATCAATTATATGTTTTGCAGGTTGAAGGTCTGGGTTCCCCATGCCAAAATCTATAATATCTTCCCCTTCTCTTCTCATTTGTGCTTTTAGTTTATTAACAACTGCAAAAACATAATGAGGAAGTCTTTTTATTCTTGGAAATTCTTCATACTTTTTGTTCATCAATTTTTACCTCATTTATTTTTTGGAAGTAATACAAGTGGGTCTATTGGAACAGCATTTTTTCTAATTTCAAAATAAACACCACAATCATCTGTGTTATTTAATTTCCCTGTATAACCTATGATGTCTCCTTTTAAAACGTACTGTCCATCTTTAACAGCTATTTTTCCTAAATGACCGTAAACTGTATTGTATCTATGCTTATGTTTGATAATTACTAAATTTCCATAGGCCTTTATACTGTCTCCAGCATATATAACTTTTCCGGATTCAGAAGCTTTTACCGGCATATTACAATCTGTCTTTATGTCTATACCAAGATGCCTTAGCGTTGAGGAATTTATAAATGTAGCTATTACCTTTCCATTTTCAACAGGCCATATAAAACCAAATGGCATAGATTTTTGAACTTTTTTAATTTCATCTTTATTTGTTATCTTTTTTACAATTACTATTTTCTTTGGTATTTTAAGCTTTTGTCCCGGTCTAATAATGTAAGGTCTTTTTAAATGGTTCATTTTTATTATCTGGCTGACACTACTGCCATATTTTTGAGCGATTAATGACAGATTTTCTCCAGGTCTTACTGTGTGATAAATTATTTTTGTTATAACCTTTTTCTCTATTTTTATATTTTTGTTTTTTTTAGGTTTTGTTTTTACAATCTTTCCTTTCTTTATACATAATATTTGTCCTGCTCTTATAATGTTTGATTTTAACTTGTTAAGTCTTTTTATATCTTTTACCCAAACATGGTATTTTTTTGCTATTATTATAAGGGACTCTCCTGGTTTTACTTTGTGCTTTATCAAACACTGGTTGTTATTTGTACTTCTTTTCCTGTTTTTAGCTTTTCCTTTTTCGGGAATCTTAAGTTTTTGCCCTGGCCTGATAATGTAAGGTTTTTTTAAGTGATTTATTTTTATCAGCTCATTAACACTCACTCCATATTTTTTAGCTATTAAAGCAAGATTTTCTCCAGATTTTACTACATGAATTTTAGCTGCAAAAACAGTAAGTGGGATAAGTAAACTAAGTATAAAAATCTTAATACCTGATTTCAAAGCTATCAAATCCTCCATTATTATTTAAAAATTGATATTCAACCTCTACTACATTAGAAAGGGGAGGGCCATTTTTTAAATACTCTAAAAATTCTTTTAAAGTTTTTTCGTCACCTTCTGCTAAAACTTCTACAGTTCCATCAGGATTGTTTTTAACCCATCCTTTTACACCCAATTGGTCAGCAATCTGTTTAGTGAAGTATCTAAATCCTACTCCTTGAACTTTACCTTTTACAATTGCGTGAAGAAGCAATGTATAACCCCACAAGTTATAGTAGAATAGAGTATTAATTATTATATTACTTTTCGTTGAAAATTCTAAATAAACGAATATTTTTAGGAAAAATAAAATTTCAAAAGAGGAAGAATGAGAGAAAGAGACTTACAACTACTTGAATACGAAACTTTTTTAAATAAACTTCAAGAGTTTACTTTAAATGAAAAAACTAAACAAAAAATAGCAAGTGTAAAACCTGAGAAAAATGTAAATAAACTGAAAAAACGTTTAAATCTAATGAAAGGCTTTTTATATATTTTTAACAGAGAAGGATATTTTCCATTATCAGAATATCCAAACATAGAAGAAAGCCTTAAGCTTCTATATATAGAAGAAAGTGTTTTATCTTCTAAAGAAATTTTGGATATTGCAAAAACACTGTCCTTATCAAGAGAAATAAAAAACTTCTTAAAGGGAAAGTTCAATAAAGAAAATGAAGAACTATCCAATCTTTATAAGAAGCTTTACTCTTCAAGAGAAATAGAAAAAATAATAGCAGACAGTATAGATGATACAGGCTTTATAAAGGATAGTGCAAGTAGAGATTTAGCAAGAATACGAAAAGAAAAAAAGGCTGTTGAGCAAAAAATTATCTCAATACTGGAACACATAATACACAACCACAGATATGAAGACATTCTTCAAGAAAAACTAATAACTGTAAGAAAAGATAGATATGTAATACCTGTAAAAGAAAATTTTTCTTCTAAAATAAAAGGAATTATTCATGATAGGTCTTCAACAGGACACACGATATTTTTGGAGCCTCTAAGTATAGTAGAACTTAACAATAAACTTTCAGATTTAAAAATACAAGAGCAGATAGAAATAAGAAAAATATTGAAATTTTTAACAGATATACTACGCAAAAAGTATCAGAACTTGAAAAATACCTTTGAAGCGATTATAGAGTTTGATTTCTTATATACGATAGCTAAGTATGCAAAAAAAGCAGATGCAGTTTTACCAGAAATTTCTAATGAAGTTTTTTTGAAAAATGCAAAGCATCCTCTTTTTTTACTCTCAAACAAGTACTTTAATCCAATAGATCTAATAATAGAAAACAGCCAGAGAGGAGTTGTTATAACAGGACCTAATACAGGTGGTAAGACAGTAGCTTTAAAAACCTTAGGTATAATTTCATTACTCTTTCAATCAGGTATTCCTGTTCCTGTAGATGAAGACAGTAAAATTCCTGTTTTTAGTAATGTATTTGTTGATATTGGAGACTATCAAAGTATCCAGCAAGATTTATCTACTTACTCCTGGCACATATCAAATATAAAAGAGATAGTCGAGAAAGTAGATGAAAACAGCCTTGTTCTTTTAGATGAGTTAATTCCAGGAACAGACCCAGATGAAGGCTCAAGCATAGGTATTGGGATATTAAACTATCTTAAAAATAAAAAAGCTTATATCATAGCAACATCCCATTTTAAACAGATAAAAATGTATGCCCTTTCTGATGATTACTTTAAAGTAGCTTCCGTTGGATTTGATAAAGAAAAGTTAAAACCTACATACCAGCTACTATATAACAGTGTAGGTCAAAGTATGGCATTTTATATTGCTGAAAAGTTAGGTTTAAAAAAGGAAATTTTAGAGTTTGCTAGAAAAATTTTAAAAGAAGAAGACCTTTCTTTAAGTAAGGCTCTTGAAGAGATAGAAAATCTCAGGGTTCTTTATGAAAAAGAAAGCCAGAATTACAAAGAGCTTTCAAAGAAATTAAAATTGGAAAAAGAAAAATATGAGAAGTTAAATAAAGAGCTTGAAGAACTAAAGAGAAATCAATGGAAGCAAAGTATTAATGAGATAAAAGAATTTGTAAAGAATTTGAAAAAAGAAGGCTATTCTATACTTGAAGAAATAAAAACATCTGGTTCTGGTAAAGAGTTAGAAAGTTTTAGTAAAAGGGTTTTTTCCCAAATTGAGGGTATAACAGAAAAAGAAGAAAACCACAGTAAACCAGACATTGATATTGGAGATAAAGTGAGAATAAAAGGTAAAAATACCCTTGGGGAAGTTATATCCTTAAGAGAAACCAAAGCCAATGTAAACTTTAACGGTATAAAAATGTGGATTCCATTAAAAGATCTTGAAAAAATAGACGATACAAAATCCCATAGAGAGGTAAAAACAAAATTTAATATAAAAAGAAAGAAACCAAATATAAAAAATGAAATAAACTTAATAGGATTAACAAGAGATGAAGCTATTCAAAAGTTATCAAGTTATCTTGATGAAGCTGTCTTAGCAGGATTTTCACAAATTAGAATAATCCACGGTTATGGAACAGGCGTTTTAAGAAGAGCTGTGCGAGAGTACTTAGATATTTGCCCATACAACATAAAATACAAAGATGCTGATTATTCAGAAGGAGGTATGGGCGTAACAATAGCTGAAATACTTTAAGTTATTTATGATTGGCTATTTTATACAATTTTGTAGCAATGTCTACTATTTCGTCATACTCTTTTAGATTTTTTTTCCAACTGGTAGGAATACTTTCTTCTCCATTATAACCACCAGCCAGAGCCCCTGCTATCAGTCCGATTGAATCTGTGTCGCCTCCAAAATCGCCGTAAGAGTTTACAGCATGTATTATCACGTTTTCAAAATTAGATGGTGTCTTTAAAAAGATAAACAATGCCTGAGAGAATGCTTCTAAAGCAAAAGAACCATTGCCAAGTTCTAATATAGCTCTTTCATAGTCAGCATTTTCTTTTAGAAGTTTTTCAATTTTGTTTAAATACTCGATTGTATCTTTTTGAGATGCAAAAGTTTTTAACATTTCTAAAAAGTAATGGTACTCTTCTTCTAAGTAAAATCTACTTTGTAAAACTTCGCTTGTAGCTACAGCAAGTAAAGATGCAACATCTAAAACTATTTCGTGTCTATGGGTGAGCATCACTACAGCTTTAGTTCCTTCAACAGCAACAGCTGGATTTGTATAATGATACATACCTATAGGAATTGCTGGTAAAGCTCCTTCTATGGAAAATCCTCCTCTATCTATCTCTTGACCTTCTTTTAGAGCTTTTACAGCCATAAGAAAATGAGGGTCAATGTAGTTATGCAATTCTTCTTTTTCTTCCCACTGTATATACTTTTCTATGATATCTCTAACATCAATTCTTCCTTTTTCTGCTATAGATTTTGCAATAAGTTTTACAAGTTGAAACTCACTTGAGGTTTCTCCCTTTTTTAAAAAGGATGCTGGGGAAGATGGATGAGGCTCACACAGGTCTTTTATTTTATCTCCATAATGCATTATAACTTCATCCACTGGTAGTTCTTCAACACACATTCCCATAGAATCACCAATAGCAGCTCCTAAAAGAGTTCCAATAAATTTATTTTTCAACTTTACTTCTCCGTTTATTTTTCTGGTCTTAAAGTTGGAAATAAGATTACTTCCCTGATTGATGGAGTGTCAACCAACATCATAACAAGTCTATCTATTCCAATACCTTCACCAGCTGTTGGTGGCAAACCATACTCTAATGCCATAAGAAAGTTTTCATCTATTTCCATAGCTTCTTCATCACCTTGAGCTTTTTCTTTAAGCTGCTGTAGAAATCTTTCTTTTTGGTCTTCGGGGTCGTTGAGCTCCGTATAAGCGTTGGCTATTTCTTTTTTATTAACAATAAGCTCAAACCTTTCAACTAAATCTGGATCTTCTCTGTGTGTTTTTGCAAGAGGAGAGAGGACTTTTGGAAAATCTATTACAAATGTAGGTTGTATAAGGTCTTCTTCCACAAAATGCTCAAATAACTTATCAAGCAGTTTTGAATGGGTTAATGTATCAGCTTTTGGTATTCCTACTTCTTTAGCTAAACTTCGTGCTTTGTTTTCATCTAAAAAGAACTCTTTATCTTTTCCTGTTTTTTCTTTTAATGCATCAAAAAATTTGAGTCTTCTAAATGGTTTAGAAAAGTCAAGTTCTTGTCCTTCCCATGTTATTTTTAATTTTCCTACTGTATCCATAAGTATCTTCCTAAGTAGTTCTTCTGTCATAGTCATTAAATCGTTGTAATCAAGATATGCTGCATAAAACTCAACCATAGTAAATTCTGGATTATGAGTCGTATCTATTCCTTCATTTCTGAAATTTCTTCCTATTTCATAAACTCTGTTAAAGCCCCCTACCACTAACATTTTGAGATAAAGTTCTGGAGCAATTCTCAAAAACATATCTATATCTAACGCATTGTGGTGAGTAATAAAGGGTTTAGCCATAGCTCCAGATGCTACAGGTTGTAAAATAGGTGTTTCAACCTCCATAAAACCTTTACTCTCAAGGTATTCTCTCAGGCTCTTTATTGCTTTGGAACGAATTTTAAATATCTCTCGAGCTTTTTTGTTAGCAATTAAGTCTAAATATCTGTGTCTGTATCTTTGTTCCACATCTTTTAGTCCATGCCACTTCTCTGGAAGAGCTCTTAATGATTTAGCAAGCAACTGGGCATCTTCAACTTCAACTGTCAGTTCTCCTGTCATTGTTCTAAAAAGTTTTCCTTTAACTCCTATAATATCTCCAATATCAAGTAAATTCATTATCTCAGCATATTTATCATCACCAAGTGTATCTTTTCTAAAGTAAACCTGTAATTTTCCGTCAGCATCCTGAATATGACCAAAAGCAGCCTTTCCCTGGTCTCTTAAGGCTATTAATCTTCCAGCTACTCTAACTTCTTCCCTATTTGGGTCGATGTCAAATTCTTCTTTTATTTTAGAAACATTTTCAGCTTCTTCTTCATTATCCAAGGCTTTTTTGGCAATAAGAGTTAACTTTCCATCCAGTCTTTTAAGAGTGCCTTCAAAGGCTACTTCTTGGGAAGGAGCAAATTTACCTAAAGATTGTGGAGCCATTACTTGAATTTCTACAGGTTTTTCTAAATCAGAAAGTCTTATAAAGTATTTATCATCTCTCTTTGATACTCTTTTAATCTTACCTTTAATTTTAAAGATTTTATTTTCAGGAACAGGCTTTTCATAATCCTGTCTAATTTTATCCAGGGTTGATGTTATTTCAAATTTATGAGGATAGGGATTTTTGCCTTCTTTTTTTAATTTTTCTATTAGTTCTTTTCTGCTTTCGATAATTTCTTCTGGCATTTACTTCCTCCGTTATTATATGTAACTTATTATTATACAACTAAAACAAAAGGAGTATTATAAATGTATAAAAAGATTTTTGCCTTAGCTTTTTCAATTTTTACAATATCTTATGCATTTGAAGACCCTATTGTTGACGTTGTAGATATAAAAATTGCCAGAAATGTTGTGAATAGGGAACCTGTAGGAGTTTCTGATGTATTTTCAAAAGACATAAAAAAAGTTTACTGCTGGACTAAGGTTAAAGCGTTCAAATATCCAACTTATATAGTACACCAGTGGTATTACAAGGGTAAACTTAAGGCTTCTGTTAAACTTAGTATAAAATCCCCTGTTTATAGAACGTGGAGTTCTAAAAAAATATATAAAGGATGGACTGGTAAATGGAGAGTAGTTGTAAAGGACGAGGACGGTTCTGTTATTGCCAGTAAAGAATTTTTTGTTAAATAAGGGATAATTTATAAAATTTCTATTAAAAAGGGGAGAAAACTCCCCTATACTGTGCTGTTATAAAACAGATTTTAATGTATTTATAACTTCGTCGTAGTTTGGTTCTTCTGTTATTTCAGGAACAAGCTGTTTGTAGCATATGTTTCCGTTAGGGTCTACGATAAAAACAGCTCTTGCTAAAATTCCCTTTAGAGCACCTTCTGCAATTAAAACTCCATACTTTTCTAAATCTCTGTATCTGAAATCTGAAGCAACTGTAATATTTCCGATGTTGAAAGATTCACAAAATCTTTTTTCTGCAAATGGTAAATCCATAGAAACGACAGTAACATCAACATCAAATCCAGCTAATTTCTCGTTAAATTCTTTTGTTTCTTTTTCACAAACAGGTGTATCTAAAGATGGAACGGTAATGATTACCTGATATTTTCCTTTTGCACCGCCTATTATTTTTTCTGATAAATCTGATGCTACTACAACGGCTTCTGGAGCTCTATCTCCTACATTTAGTTGTGGACCTGCAAGTGCTACAGGGTTTCCTTTTAAATTAACAGTTGTTGCCATACTGATACCTCCATTTTATTATCTCAATTTTTGTATCCCTATTATATTTTGAAAAAATATAACATTGTTATGATAAATTTCATTTACTAACTATTTTTGTTTTTTCTTCTTCTTGTAAATCCAAAGTCCTGTACCAACAGCACCTATAACGAGAACTACTCCTAATACCTGTGTCCATGCACCGATTAAAACAAGCTTGTGTAGTATATCATTATGTTTTTCTCTATCTATTTTAATATTGGCAACTTGTTTGACATGAGTTAGTAAACTTACTGCAAGGTCTTTGTCAGGAATTTCCTGGTGGCAGGATAAACATACTCCCCTTCTATCCAGTTTAGCACGTTCTTCATTATTTAAAGGTCTTGAAAGTTTAAAATGATGACCAACTGTCTGTAGTTGTTTACCATCTTCAGTTACAAATCTTGACCAGTCCATCTTGAGGTTTGGAATACTGTTTATCTGAACTTTATAATGTGTAGGAATTATCTTACCATCAGCAGTCATAAGGTCTACAATGTAAGGTTTGCTTGGGTCTGCATAGTCCTTACCTTCATCTATACCGTATCCCATAGATTTAGGATTTGTATGGCAACTTTCACACCTTCTTGCTTCTTTAGTTATTGTGTGAGGTTGAACAGGAGCAATATCAATTGCAAGTTGTCCTTCTTTTCCTGCACCTTCGACGTTAGGTATTTTAAATATGTGATTTAAAAGTAATGGTTTACCATCTTTGCCTATCACTGTAACTGTTGTCTGACAACCTGGAATTGCAGGGGATATTCTTCCTTCTCCATTCTGAACAAGAGGAGGATCTTCCCATCTTAAGTAGCTTCTTGTTTCTTCAACTTTTCCATCTATTAGATGTTTTTTATAAGCCGTATCATCTCCTAAAATAACTTTTCTTGCATCAGCAGTTAATCCGTGTTCATCTACATCATGTCCCATTGCTATCCAATCAGGATGTTTTTCTCCTTTAGAGTAATCTATTTTTATATGACAGCCATAACATTGTGGTGCCCATTTGGCGTGGCAGGCATAACACTCCATTCTGTCAATGTGAGCTTTTACGTGTACCATTGCTACCATGGCTTCTTTGTTTAATTTTCCTTCTTTAACAAGAAGCTTTAAAGGTTCAAGTTCTAAATCTTTACCTCCAGCTGTATGAACTATAACTTTATTTCCTCTTCTTACAACATTTCCAAATGGGTTTCCTCTTGCAGTTAAAAGATATCCGTCTTCAGCTGGGTAGACTTTTCCCTGTTTCATAAAATCTAATAATTTTTTTACTACTCCTCTTGGTTTTCCAGTTTTAGGTTTTTCTTCATATTCATCACCATAACCTAAAGGAAGTTCCCATGGATACTTATCTGGCGTTCCATGACAATCCTGACACTCAATTTCAACCGGAGCAAGAGTAGTACCTGCCAGAGTTCCATCACTATGTACATCTATGGATGTATGACAGTCTTGGCATAACATTCCTTTTTGCATATGCACATCAGCATGTAGATGTAAATAATGTTTTGTGTGTAGTTTTGGCTGGTCAGAACCATCATCTAAAAAAGGAGATTTATAAGCTGTTTCCATTAAACCTTCGTAAGAAACCCCAATTCTTTTACCTCTATCGTGGCATGTTGTACATGTTTCAACAGGAATTCCAGAGTATGTGATGCCATGTATTTTCACTTTCGCATCTCTTGTTGCCTGTATCTGGTGGGTTAGTAAAAAACCTCTTTTATTTTTTGGTATAGTTGGGTCATTTCCTTCATAAAATCCTTCATTAGAGTATGGAATATGGCATGAAGAGCATCCAAGCCCTCTGTAATCTCCTCTTTTTTGTCTTCCTTTATTACCTGTATGACATCTTTGACATTCTATTCGCAAATAAGTATAAGCTGCAAGCTGTGGATTTTTTTCTACTTCTTCCGGTGTAGGTGCTTTTCGTGGTGTATGCATTTTTTCAGGATATACATTAGGGTTTAATTTTTTCAGATGTTCGATGTACTTTTTGTAAGTTTCTGTTCCTAATGCTTCATGTATGTCAAGTGAAGATACATCGTAGTTACCTATTTTATGCATATATCCTTCCAGACCTCCGAAACCCCACAATACACCCTGTATCTTCCCTGCTTCTGTGAACATTAAAGACCTGTACTGGGTTTTTACCTGAGCCTCGTGGCATATTCCACAGGTATATTTATTAATCCATGGACTACCTGGGTCTGGATAAAAGTTCTGAGGACCTTTTACAATCTTGCCTTCAAATTCAATTCCTGTTTTAAAAGCTTTTACTGTCCCATTATGAGCCTGTTCTTTGGTAGTGGCATCTGGATTTCCGCCATGACAAACAATACAGCTATTTCCTGGGTATCCAGCTTTTTCTGCTAACTCATTGATTTCTTTCATCATTTTAGAATGAGGGTCGCGGATGTTTTCAATCCCATTGTGGCACTTAAGACAGTTGTTTTCTGCATAAACTGAAAAAAAAGAAAAGATTAATAACACTGATAAATAATAAATTAACATCACCCTTGTACCTACCAATTTTTTCTTTATAATTAATTATAATCTTAATACCTATAAAAGGAAGTAAAAATGTTTTCAACTATAACAAAAATATGGCTTTTTGTTGTTGCAGCTGTAGTTTTAGCACTATCTCTTTTATTCTCTGCAGTATTGTTTATTTCTATATTGGCACTTTTAGTAGTTAGTCTTCCTTATTTTTTATACTTAAAATGGAAAGCCAAAAAGGAACTTGATAATATTAATCAAGAATGGATTGATGTTGAATTTACCTGTGAAACTGAAAAAAAGCTAAAAGACAGATTTTAACTTATATTGGACAGTTTTTTGAATACTTCCAGTACAGCAGAAAAATCTAAATCTCCCAAATTATTAGTCTTTGCGCTGTTGTACATTTCTCTGGATAAAGCAGAAAACGGTAAAACAGTACCAATCTTATTTGCAACATCTAAAGCATAGGATAAATCTTTATGTATTAGATTTGTTGAAAAATGCGTAGAGTAGTCTTCCTTTAAGAGTTTTTCTTTTTTGGCGTCCAAAACCATTGATTTGCCAGCACCATTTTCTAATACTTCAAGAGCTTTTTTCTCATCTAAACCTGTTTTTTTTATAAAAGTAAGTGCTTCACACAGTACATTCAAAAAAGAACCCAAAACACAGTTATTAATCAACTTCATAGTAGAAGCATTTCCATAATCACCAAAAAAGAATATCTTTTTACCTAAAACACTAAATATATCAAGATTTTCTTTATAGATGTTTTCATCTCCACTAACAACAATTGTTAACATTCCTTGTTGTGCAGGAATTACACTTCCAATGACAGGAGCTTCTAAAAACTCAGCGTTTTTCTTCATAAGCATTTCGGCAATTTTTTTTGCTGTATCTGGGTGTACAGTGGTCATATCTATAAATACTTTTCCTTCTATATCAAGATTGGCTATCTTTGAGTAAATTTCAAGAGAAGCCTCCGAATCAAATAGCATAGTTATTATTACATCTCTATCTTTTACTATTTCTTCTAAAGAGTTTGCATATGGTAAACCACTTTCTTTTGCCTTTTGAAGAGTTCTATTCCATACTTTTACATCAAAACCTGCGTTTAAAAGGTTTTTAGCCATAGGCAGTCCCATATTGCCAAGACCTATCCAGCCTATCTTTTTCATTATTTTTCCTGTTTAGGAGCCTGTGTTTGTTTTACTGGTATTTGCTCAGGTAAATCTGTAAGAACAGGTTTTTTCATCTTGTGGTCGATTAATGCTAAAAGTAGTACCAAAGTTAAAAATATACCTCCAAGCCAGTAAGTTATTTTCGTGAGGAAATTAGACGCTCCTGCACCTAATACTGCTGCTGCTGCTCCTGAGCCAAATACAGCTCCTATTTCTGCTCCTTTTGTTTTTTGCATTAGTATCAATATGACAAGTAAAATCCCATCTATAACAAGTAATATAGATAAAATTGTAAACAGTATTTCCAACTATTTAAACCTCCAGTACTTTGGTTATTATTTTGTAAAATCTTTCTGGATTTAAACTTGCTGAACCAACTAAAAATCCATTTATATTCTCTTCTTTTATTAGTTGTAAAGCATTGTCTTCGTTTACACTTCCACCATACAGTATTCTGGTTTTTTCATCATTACCCTTAGAAAGGTCGTTAATTAAGCTCCTTATAAATCTATGAACTTCCTCAGCCTGGGCAGGCGTTGCACTTTTTCCTGTTCCAATAGCCCACACCGGTTCATATGCAATATCTAAAAATGGCATGTCTTTTTCTATTCCAGCAAGACCTTTTCTTATTTGTCTTTCTACAACATTTAAGGTTTTTCCCTGCTCTCTTTCTTCCAGTGTCTCTCCTACACAAAGTATTGGTCTTATACCGTGTTCAATTGCAGAATACATTTTCTTGTTTATAAGTTCATCTTTCTCCCCAAATATATGCCTTCTTTCTGAGTGGCCAAGTATCACATAGTCTATTTCTAGCTCATTAAGCATGATAGGTGATATTTCTCCTGTATAAGCTCCTTTTTCTTCGTAAAACATGTTCTGGGCACCAAGTTTGACGTTATATTCGCCTTCCTTCTTTGCCGAATCTAATTTTATAGACGCTGATGCCAGCGCTGTAAATGGAGGAGCAATCATAATATCAACTTCAAATAAGTCTTTTACAGCTGGTAAAAACAGGTCAAGGTATTCCAGAGTTTCTGCAACAGTTTTGTTCATTTTCCAGTTTGCAGCAATTAAATACTTCATCTTAACCCTCTAAATGTCTTATTTCTTTATTTAAAAGCTGACCGTTTTCATCCAGTTCATAAACAATAGGAGTTCCTGTGGGTATTTCAACTTTTACAATTTCTTCTCCAGTTAACTTTTCGATATACATAACGATACTTCTAAGAGAGTTTCCATGGGCAACAACTAAAACATTTCGGCCATCGTGAATATCTCCCATTATTGCTCTTTCTAAAAAAGGTATTGTTCTATTTGCTGTATCTTTTAAAGATTCTCCTTCAGGTGGTGGAATATCATAACTTCTTCTCCACAGATGAACAATCTCTTTGCCCCATTTTTCACGAGCTCTGTCTTTGTTTAATCCTTGAAGAGCACCGTAATGTCTTTCGTTTAAAGCCTGGTCTTTGATAACTGGAATTAGGAGACCAATGGTTTCAAGTATTATTCTTAGAGTTTCCTGTGCTCTTGTTAACATAGATGTATATGCAACATCAAATCTTATATCTTTTAAGAGCTCTCCTGCTTTATAGGCTTCTTCTTTCCCTTTCTCTGTCAAAGGAACATCAATCCATCCTGTAAATCTGTTTTGCAAATTCCAGACAGACTGTCCGTGTCTTACCAGAACTAATTTAGGCATCTTAACCCCCTTAGCTGTAATCAAACCAGATTATTATACTACCCAAGTAATGCTTCAACAAAATTCTTAGGGTCAAAAGGTTGTAAGTCTTCTATATCTTCTCCAACCCCTATAAACTTAATTGGAATTTTTAATTTTTCGCAGATAGGAATTAAAGCTCCACCTTTTGCAGTTCCATCTAATTTTGTAATAACTATCCCTGTAACATCAGTTGCCTGCTTGAATACTTCAGCTTGTTTTATTGAGTTTTGGCCTATTGTCCCATCTAAAACAAGTAATGTCTCACACGGCTGGTTTGGTGAAAACTTATGTATAGTTTTTTTTATCTTTTGAAGTTCCTTCATAAGATGTTCTTTAGTGTGTAGTCTTCCAGCTGTATCCACAAGCACAATGTCATCTCCACGAGCCTTTGCAGAATTAATTGCATCATAAACAACTGCAGCTGGGTCAGCTCCTGGTTGGTGTTTTACAATTCTCGCACCAGACCTTTCTGCCCAAACTTCCAATTGCTCAATAGCTGCAGCTCTAAAAGTATCTGCCGCTGCAAGGACTACTGATTTACCCTCTCTTTTAAGTAATGCTGCAAGTTTACCTACTGTTGTGGTTTTACCGCTTCCGTTTATTCCTAAAAATAGTATGACGTCAGGTTTTTCTCCTATTAGATTTAATTCTCCTTTACACTGTGTAAGTATATCAATCAATTTTTCTTTTAAAAGTTCTTTTAGCTGCTCTCCATCTGTTACTTTTCTCTTTTTGCTTTCCTTTTTTAAAAAATCAATTATCTCTTCTGTAGCTTCCACACCAACATCAGCTTTTAATAAAGCTATTTCTATGTCTTCAAATAGAGATTCATCTATTTTTCTACCAAAAGATAGTGAGGTTAAACTTTGAGATATCTGCTTTTTTGTTTTATCAAGGCCTTTTTTTAGCCTATCTATCATTGATTTAAACATATTTTATCTCCAAAGTATTGTTAAAGATTTAACTTTAATTTATTATAAAATAACTAAATCCGAAAAATATAATGAAAAATTTTTTGGTTGAGAGGAGGGAAAATGAAAAAGTTAATAATGGGATTTTTAATATTATTGTTCTCGTTGAGTGTAAATGCACAAACGGTTACAGAACTGCTGGATGAAGCTCAAAACTCTATAAAGATGGCTTTTGAAGCACATGGTAATTTAAAATCTCCATATGAATACTCTAAAGCGGTAACTTACTATGAAATAGCCAAAGAGGAAACTTCTAAGATGAATGTAGATGCTGGTAAAGCTGCAGCGTTACAATCAATAGAATGGGCATTAAGAGCAATATCAAATGCTTATACAGGGGGAGAAAAATGAAAAAAATTATAGCTTCTACACTTGCTGTTTTTTCAGTTTCATTTGCATCGGTTACTCAACTGGAAAAAGAGCTACATAAACTATACTCGTTCCACGCTTTAGAATGTGCACCTAAGGAAATTGGTAAAGCTGAGGCCTATATTGAGACTTTGAAAGGTCTAAAAATAGACGAAGATGGAGAACCTAAAGTGGTAAAAGTTTCTAAAATAGACGGTCTTATCTATGAAAATAAAGCAAAAATCTACTTGTCAAAAGCTGAAAAGAAAATTTTTAGTGATGTAGATAATGATGGTAAACCTTGCTATAAAGAAGTTGAGGAAGGAACAAACCCTTATATACCTGATAAAACTGAGTTAATTTCTCAAAAGCCTTCAAAAACGACAGCATCAGTTGAAAAAATTCAGGGACAAAATCCAGAAAAGAAAAACCAATCTAAATATACAAAGCAGGAAGAAACCCACAGATTTAAACCTTTAAAGACTCACGCACGTATCCATTTTGAATTTGATAGTGCTAAAATAAAAAAGGAATATCTACCTTATCTAAATGTTATATCAAGATATTTAAAAACACATAAAAAATTAAAAGTAAAAATAGTTGGATACACAGACAATATTGGCTCTAAATCTTACAACGATAAACTTGCCTTAAAAAGAGCAAAAGCCGTGAGGGATTATCTTATAAAAATGGGAGTTTCACCAGGCAGAATAGAAATTGTTGGTAAAGGAAAAACAGATTACCTATTTGATAATAAAACTCCTTTAAATAGATTTACCAACAGAAGAGCTGAATTTTTTGTGATGGAAACAAAATAAGGAGAATAGGTGGCTTCAGGGAAAACCCATGATTTAATAAATTTGATTGCTCTTCCTCCTATAGTTTACTACCTGTCGCCATCTGATTTTTGGTCATTTTTGGCTGGTTATATGGCAGGAACCTTTTTGCTTTCACCTGACCTTGATTTATATCATTCGAGACCAGCAAAAAGATGGAAAATACTGAGATTTATATGGAAACCTTATACTAAATTTTCCAAACATAGAGGTATTTCCCATATTCCCTTTTATGGCTCAATAATAAAACTTATCTATCTTTCAGTTTTGTTTTTGGCTTTCTATTATCTGATATGGTATGGTCTGAACTATTTTGATATTGACATTATAAATATTCCAGATGTAAGGCATATTCCGATAAAGGATATCCTATTTAATGTTCACACTATATCCTTTTTAAGTGGACTATTTATAGCAGAAATGATACATATATTTGTTGATATAATTTACTCATCACTAAAGAAATTAAAGGTAATTAGATGAGGTTTTATCCTATTCCATTGTTTAGAATATTTGGTATACAGGTAAATTTAGACTACAGTTGGTTTATAGCCTTTATACTTATAACATTTACTTTGGCTGAATATTTTTACCCGTATTTTTATCCAGGACACTCTACACTTTTATACTGGGTTTTTGGGGCTATTTCTGCTATATTGCTATTTTTAAGTGTACTTCTACATGAACTTGCCCATTCTTTAGTGGCAATTTATTTCAAAATCCCAGTAAAGCAAATAAATCTGTTTATATTTGGTGGTGTTGCCATGTTTGAAGAAGAGGCCCATTCTCCTAAAGAAGAATTTTTAATAGCAGTAGCCGGGCCTATAATGAGTATTGCTCTTGGTATATTCTTTTTTATACTTGCTCTATTATATCCCTACAATGACATGTTTAACGGGTTAATCAATTATCTAATGTACGTTAATTTTGCGATTGGAATCTTTAATTTAATTCCAGCATTCCCTCTGGATGGCGGTAGAATTTTGAGGGCATTTCTATGGCAGAAAAAAGATATAGTTACAGCTACAAAAATAACGGCAAATTTAGGAACTTTTTTTGGATACTTTTTAATTTTTTTAGGAATTTTATACTTTATAAGTGGAGAGTTTATAAATGGAATATGGCTAATATTCTTAGGTTTATTTTTAAAGTACGCATCGAACGTAGCTTATAAAGAAACAAAATTATCGGCTGTTTTATCAAAGTACAAAGTTGAAAATTTTATGACAGTTATAGAACCTTTATTTTATAATGTCAGTACTGACGAGATTTTGAACTTTTACAAGCCTTTCTACCATATAGAATATATTCCTGTTATAGGCAGAGATGGAAAGTTTTATCTTCTCAATACTTTAAACTTAAAGCCAAATAGTAGCGTAGAGGATAATTTAGAAGAAATTAGTTGTTGGGTTTCTCCTTATGATAGTCTCTTCAGAGCCTATAAACTAATGAACCAATGTCAGTTAGATGAACTACCTGTAATATATAAAAATACTTTCCTTGGTATAATAAAAAGAAGTACCATTGAAGATTTAATACAATCAAACGCCTGAGGACAGAGATGAAAAAAAGATTAATTAAATATATGATGTTTGTTTTTTCCCTTGCCTATTTATCGTGTCAGGAACTTCCTCCAGAGGCCTATCTTATAGACAAATATAAAATCACAGGTAAAATCTATTTAGACAACAAAATAAAAGATAAATGTGATGGAACACTTTTCATAATACTAAGAAAAGGAAGCTCTATTCAACCATTAGCTGTTAAAAAAGTTATAAATCCACAGTTTCCATATGAATTTACATTATCGCCAGCAGATACATTAATACCTCAAAGAGCAAATGAGTTTGAAGGGCAGATGATTTTAATGGCGAGAATATCAAAGTCTGGCAGTCCAATGCCTCAACCTGGAGACTGTGAATCAAATGCCCTAGTTGTAAATGCAGGTGATAGAAATATAAAATTGTTAATAAACAATATAAGGAAATAACCAATGAAAGCATCCATATTAGTTACCGGCACCGAGTTTGTTAAAGGTCTAAAACAGGATAAAAACGGAGCATACATTGCAAAAAAGTGTTTTGAAAGAGGTTTAGATGTAAAATCCATAAATATAGTCTCTGATAATCAATATGATATTGAAACTTACTTAAAACTTGCCTTAGATAAATCGGACCTTGTATTTATAACCGGAGGACTTGGCGCTACAGAAGACGATAGAACACGGGATGCAATTTCCGAAGCTATAGGTGTACCGCTTGTATATAACGAAAGATGGCTAAAAATGCTAAAAGAAAGATACAAAATCTCTGGTAAAGAATTCACGCCTGAAAGAAAAAGAATGGCACAACTTCCCTATAATGCCAAACCAATAGAAAATCCTGTCGGAAACGCACTTGGGTTTATAAAAGTTTTATACGATGTTAATAAAGCTATTGTGGCTTTACCTGGAGTTCCTTCAGAACTTAAAGTTATGCTGGAAAAAGCTTTTGATTTTTTAGGACTGAAAGAAAAAAAAGGGTTTGTCCATCTTTTTAGAACATATGGTAAAGATGAAACCTATATAGATGGTACTCTTAAAGATATAGAAAATAAAATACTAAACGCATCTGCTTATGGTGTTGATATATATGTATGGGATTCAAATAAAATCTTTTTGGAAAATACTATTAGCGTAATTCGAGAAAGACTGGGAAATCTAATATATACTGAAGATGAAAAAAATATGGAAGAAGTTATAGCAGATTTATTAAAAGAAAAAAAATATTCTTTATCTACAGCAGAATCTTCAACAGGAGGCTTAATATCTTCACGGATAGTGAACGTACCAGGAAGTTCTGCTTACTTTTACGGCAGTATAGTTGCTTATTCAAACGAAGTAAAAATAAACATATTGAATGTAAAAAAAGAAGATATAGAAACGTATGGTGCTGTCAGTGAACCAGTAGCTGTACAAATGGCAGAGGGTGCAAAGAAACTTTTGAAAACAGATATCTCTCTAAGTGATACAGGAATAGCCGGTCCCACAGGACAGACTCCAGGAAAACCTCTTGGTCTTCATTATATAGGCATGTCAACTCCTGAAAAAACAGTAGTAGAAAAAGTAATTTTTAATGGAGATAGAAACTTCATAAGAACAAAAGTATCTCAACATGCTTTAAACATGCTTAGACTTTACCTTATTAAGTAGCAACTTCTACCCTATTTCTTCCACCTTCTTTAGCCTTATAAAGAGCCATATCTGCTCTAACTATAAAATCATTTGGATCTTCATTATCTTTAAGCTGTGCAACACCTAAACTTATTGTCACTTTTCCAACTCCCGGGAACTTATGCTTTTCAACCTTTTCTCTTAACTTTTCAGCAACCTTTCTTGCTCCTTCTAAGTCAGTTTCAGGTAGTAATATAACGAATTCTTCTCCACCCCACCGAGCTGCAAAATCTGTCTTTCTTACACTGGATTTTATAATTTTAGCCAAAGACTTTAAAACATCATCTCCAATTTTATGTCCATATGTGTCGTTAATCTTTTTAAAATGGTCTATATCAAAAACGATTATAGAAAGAGGTCTTTTGTACCTTTTAGCCCTTTCTATTTCTTTTTGTAACACCTCGTTAAATTTACCTTTGTTGTATAGGCCAGTTAAAGGGTCTGTTTCTGCAAGCAGTTTAAGTCTCTCACCTTCTTTTAATACTAAGAATACTAAAGATGATAAAACAAGGTCAATTATTATCGCAGCTACAATATTAAAGTAAAACGACCTTATAATAAGCGCGTAGTTATAGTCAATAGAGTATCTAATTAAATACCCTAAAAAGGTTCCATTACTGGTAAAAATCGGTATAAATGTGATAAGTATAGGATTTCCATTTAAAATATAAGGAATAGAAAATGCTTTTCTACTATTGAGAAGTTTTACCACTTTGTCTTTTATTTTCAGGTTTATAATAGATACAGGAATATCTTTAATAGTAATTTTTTCATAGTAAAAATCTTTTGAAAACTCACTGGCTATTAGAGAACTGGCTGTTCCAGAGATAACTTTTTCTAATCCAATTTCTTTTTTGAGCAAAAACAAGTAAGTATCATAATAAATAGAGTTTAAATCATCTTGGAAAGCGGAAAATGGAACAGAGACATATAAGTTTCCTAAGAAGGAATTTCTATACTTTAAAGGATAAACAAACTGATTTTTAGCCAGATGCTCTATCTTATATTTTTCTGAGTTTTCAGGCAGAGAAACAATAACTTTTCCATTTATGTTAACTATGAAAATATTTGATATATTCTGTTTTTTAAGTATCTGGAATTTTTCATTTAAAAATTCTTTTACTTTTTCTATCTTGTTTTTGAATAAAAAATATTCTAAGTTTGAATTTTTAACATCATCAGCAACAAAATAATCTATCATCTTTTTATAGACTAAATAAACGGCTTTATAGTTTGAGAAGGTATTTTTAACGTAATTTTCTTCTAATATTTTTTCTTTCTGCAATTTATCCATATAAAAAGTAATAAAAGAAATAATCAATACAGATACAAATACTATTAAAGGAAGCAGTATAGTTTTTTTTGCCTTCATCTAAAAAGTATACCAGATTTTATGTTGATATAATAATAGTATAAATATTTTAGTAATTATTGAGGTTTATTTAAATGTCAGAAATAAAACCCTGGGGTGGCCGTTTTTCAGAAGATACAGATAAGTTCGTAGAAGAATTTACAGAAAGTGTTTCCTTTGATAAAAATCTGGCTATATACGACATAGAAGGAAGTATTGCTCACGCTAAAATGCTTGCAAAACAAGGGATAATACCTCAAGAAGATGCTGATAAGATAATTAAAGGTTTAGAAGAAATCAGAGATGAAATAATAAATGGAAAGTTCCACTGGAAGACAGAATTAGAAGATGTTCATATGAACATAGAAAAAGCACTTATTGAAAAAATTGGAGATGTAGGAGGAAAACTCCATACAGGAAGAAGTAGAAATGACCAGGTTATAACAGCGTTTAAGCTTTATCTAAAAGCTGAAACAAAACAAATAATTCAACTATTAATAAATCTACAAAAAACTCTTTTAGAAAAAGCAAAAGAAACTGTAGATATAGTTATGCCTGCCTATACACACTTACAAAGAGCTCAACCAATTAGACTTGCCCACTACTTTCTTGCATACTTAGAGATGTTCAATAGAGACAAAGAAAGATTTGAAGATAATCTAAAAAGAATTGACCAACTACCTTTAGGAAGTGGTGCATTAGCTGGAGTAGATTTCCCATTAGACAGAGATTTTGTTGCCACTGAACTTGGTTTTCATCAAGTAATGAGGAATTCTTTAGATGCTACAGCCTCCCGAGATTTTATAATAGAATTTCTATCAAATGCCTCTATCTGCATGGCTAATCTTTCTCGGCTAAGTGAAGATTTAATAATATGGAACACATCTGAATTTTCATTTATTGAACTTCCTGATAAACTTACTACAGGCTCATCAATAATGCCTCAAAAGAAAAATCCCGATGTTTTAGAGCTGATAAGAGGAAAGGTAGGTAGAGTTTATGGTGATTTAGTTAGTTTATTAACTATAGTAAAAGGATTACCAATGGCCTATAACAGAGATTTACAAGAAGACAAAGAACCAGTATTTGATGCTGTGAAAACTTTAAAAGGTTCTTTAATTGGAATGACTAAGATTATAGAAGGGCTCAAACCCAAAAAAGAAAATATGGAAAAAGCAGCAGGAGGATTTGCTTTAGCTACAGATTTAGCAAATTACCTTGTTAGAAAAGGAATTCCATTTAGAAAAGCTCATCATATTGTAGGGCAGATAGTTTCATACTTAATCAATCAAGACAGAGAATTAGAAAGTCTATCTCTTGAAGAACTGAAAAAATTTTCACCATATTTTGATAAAGATGCCCTTGAAATATTAAATCCATTTTACGTTGCAGATGCAAGAAAAACCTTTGGAGGTACTGCAAAAGAAAGAATTTTAGAACAGATAAGATTTTGGGAAGAAAAATTAGGGAGACAATAATTCTCCCTATTGCTTATTCATCAACTTTTCTAACTCTTCAACCACCTTTGGAACATGTCCTTTAGCTTTTACATTTCTCCATTTTTTAACAATTTTACCTTCTGGAGATATTATATAAGTTGAACGGATTACCCCAACGGTAGTTTTACCATACATTTTTTTCTCACCATAAGCATCGTAAGATTGTAAAACCTGTTTTTCCGGATCAGATAACAGATAAAAATTAAGGTTATATTTTTCTCTAAACTTTTTATGACTTTCTATGCTATCAGGGCTAACTCCTACAACTATGGCTTTATCAGCTAAAATATTGATATTATCCCTAAAATCACAAGCTTCTGTAGTACAACCTGGTGTGTTATCTTTAGGATAGAAATATAAGATTACATATTTATTTGATTTTAAAAGATCAGATAGACAGATAGTTTCTTCTTTACCTTCAGGAGTTATACCAGATAAGCAAAATTCTGGCGCTTTTTGACCTTCTTCTAATGGCATATTAAGCTTCTCCTTTGATGAAAATTGATTTAAACATTATACCTTAATAGGGGATAGATTGGTAGGGAGGTTAAAGGTGG
>CAZEYS010000011.1:0-34418 GCA_964516095.1 uncultured Aquificales bacterium | reverse complement strand
AGTGTCTTAAAGGACATAGCCGATAGTATCTCCCTATCAAACGATAGGCGAAGGACACTTTCAGAAACATATTGTTAGTTTGTATCATATTTTATTATCTTTCTGAGGCGTTCACTAATTTTTTTAATCCCTCTATAAAAGTAGGATGTGTTTGTAATGTTGGAATTCGTTTATAATTTTCTATACCATATTCTTTTGCAAGATTTCCATACAAGTAGTCAAGCTCGTATAAAGTTTCTGAGTGCTCAGATACAAAAGAAACAGGTATCACAGCAAGCTTCTTAATTTCTTGTTTTGCAAGTTGTTTGATAACTTCATCAGTAAAAGGCTCGAGCCATTTTACTGGGCCAACCTTACTTTGGAAAGCAAGTTGATACTTATTGTTTGGAAAATGTTCCATTATAAGCTTGACAGTTTCATTAGTTTGATCCTTATAAGGATCTCCTTTTTTTATAACGGACACAGGTAAACTATGAGCAGAAAAAAGAAAAAAGTACTCTTTATAGTCTGGTAAGTGTTGTTTTATATTTTCTACCATAGATTGAATATACCAGGGTTCACTATGATAGCTGTTTATCACCTTAATTTCTACATTTTTAAAATAGCCCTGTTCTTGGAATTTTTTTAAATGTTTGAAAAACTCATTTAAAGATGAACCGGTTGTAGTGGTACTAAACTGGGGATACAGTGGCAGTAGTACTATTTTATCTATATCTTCATCTTTTAGTTTTTCTAAAGCTTCATCTGTAAATGGATGCCAGTATCTCATAGCCACTACAACTTTATATCTATCCCCAAGTTTTTCCTGTAAAGCTTTAGCCTGTTTCAGTGTTTGTTCCTTTTGAGGAGATTTTCCTCCCATAATCTGGTAGTACTTTCGTGTACTTTTTGAGCGAAATTTGGAGATAATTTTTGCAATAGGTTTTTGGATAAGTCTAGGAATTTGGATTATATCATGGTCTGAAAAAAGATTATATAGAAAAGGTTCAACTGCATCTAAACTATCAGGACCGCCCATATTTAGAAGAACAACGCCTGTTTTTTTCATAATACCTACTCAATTTTTCCTTAAATTATACAACAAACCATATATGATAAAATAAAAAAGCTTTTTACTTAAATATAGGGAGATGTGTAAATGAGTGCTAAAACTGTTTTAGTGACTGGAAGTGCAGGATTTATAGGATGGAGAACCTCTGAACTTTTACTTCAGCAAGGATACAATGTTATAGGTATAGATAATCTAAATAACTACTACGACCCAAGACTTAAACTCTGGAGAAATAAACAGTTAGAAAAGTTTGAAAACTTTAAATTTTTCCAGGTTGATATAGAAAACTTTGGTGCTTTAAAGGTTTTATTTGACTCATTTGATTTTGATGTAGTAATAAATTTAGCTGCACGGGCAGGTGTAAGATATTCTATGGAAAATCCACATGTTTACTTGCAGACAAATGCTCAAGGAACTCTTAATCTACTTGAATTGATGAAAGAAAAAAATATAAAAAAGATGGTTTTAGCCTCAACATCATCTCTATATGCAGGACAGCCAATGCCATTTAAAGAAGATTTGCCTGTGAACACTCCTATATCTCCTTATGCTGCTTCCAAGAAGGCAGCTGAAGTAATGGCTTATACATATCATTATCTTTATGGAATTGATGTAAGTGTTGTCAGGTACTTTACAGTTTACGGACCAGCTGGTAGACCAGATATGAGTATTTTTAGGTTTATAAAATGGATAGATGAGGGAACTCCAATTAAGCTGTTTGGAGATGGAACTCAGGCACGAGATTTTACATATGTAGATGATATTGCTAAAGGCACTGTTCTTGCTATGAAAAATGTTGGTTATGAGATTATAAATTTAGGTGGTGGTAAAAATCCTATTTCTCTAAACACTATAATAAGCAAAATAGAAAATTTGCTGGGGAAAAAAGCTAATATAGAGTATAAACCTTTCCACAAAGCAGATATGAAAGAAACATGGGCAGATATAGAAAAAGCTGGCAAACTACTTGGCTGGAAACCAGAAATAGATATAGATGAAGGTCTAAAAAGAACTGTTAACTGGTACCTTGAAAATAAAAATTGGCTTAAAGATATTTCTTTAGAAGAGAAAGCTTAATGATTTTCTAAATACAACAGCAGTTTTTCTGACAAGGAAGGATTCATTTTTATATCCTCTTTTTTTAGTTTACTGAATTTATTTTTTAAAAGTTTTGTGAGAATTTTGAGCTGGTTGTAGGTTAAATCGCTTTTTTTATCTAATTTGCAGGTTTTGCAGATACTGCCTCCCTCTTTAAAGGAAAATGCAGAAAAGTTTTCATGGTCTATTTGTGTTCTACATTTAACACATTTATCTATACTAGGTAGAACGCCATATAAGGCTATATACTTTATTAAAAAAGCTACTTTCAAAAGTTCTAGATTTTCATTCTTTTCCAACGTTGATACATTATATAAAAAAGACTTTAGTAGAGAAAATAGTCTTTCATCTGGGAATAAGGTATACTTATCGAATACTTGTAAAATGAAATATGTAGTTTTTAGCTTGCTTACATCTTGTGCTATTGGATAAGCCATATTTACATTTTTATCAATCTCTTTTATAAAGAGTTTTTCTTTGTAGCTTATAAAAACGCCTTTTATCCAGTTCATTGGCTGGAGTTTTGGAAGATAAAGATTTTTTAAAATCTGTCCTCCTTTCACATAGATATTTTCTTTTCCAAGATTTTTTAAATATACAGTTACAGAAAGGTCATCTGAACTTACTGGTGTTGATTTTAGTATTATGGCTTCATCTTTTATAAAAATCATTTTTCAGCCCATGTGTCCACTACTTTAATTTCAAATTCTACAGGGACATTTTTCAGTAAAATTTGGCCTGCCCTTTTCATACTTTCTGAAAGTATATCTTTTACTTGACGGGCTTGCTCTTTGCCTGTTTCTACTACTATCTCATCATGAACAAGATTTACTACATCTGCATTTATTTTATCTTTTAGAAGATAAAAAAAGTTTACAGCCATTTTTAACATATCACTTCCAGTTGCCTGAATTGGATAGTTTACTGCATCTGTAAATCTGCTTACTCGAATTTTTCTACCAAGTAAAGATTCAACTACAATTTCCCGATGTTTGGCAAGCTGTTCCTTAGTTTTTTCATGCCATAGCTTGAAATTTTTATAATGCTGGAAAAATTTTTCATGAAAATCCTTTGCTTCTTTTAAAGATATATGTATACCATAATTGTTTTCTGCATATTCCATCAATGATTTTGGAGACATTCCGTAAATTAAACCAAAGTTAATGGCTTTTGCAAGTTGACGTTCATCTTTGCCGATTTCTTCATACTGTTTTCCTGTTATTAATGATGCTGTAAATCTATGTAAATCTTTACCTTCTTTAAAAGCAGAAATCATAACTTCATCTTTTGTATACTCTGCAGCTATTCTAAGTTCTATTTGAGAATAATCGGCTACTATCAATTTAAATTTTTCTGAAGGTTTAAATATATGTTTTAAAGAAGGTGGAACATTCTGTAAATTTGGTTGAAAAGATGACATTCTACCAGTTGGTGCACCTATCTGCCTAAACTGGCTTCTAATTCTACCAGTTGTTTTACTGTCAAAATCTGGTTGGACATAAAGATTTATTTCTTTTAGTTTATCTAAAAGTTTTTTTGTAGTTCTTATAGTAGAAAGCTCTTTAATAGGCTCTATATGATGGTATTTTTTTAACACTTTATCCTGAGATGACAAAGCACCTTTCTGGGTTTTGGGTAATTTTATCCCCAGCTTATCGACTATCCAGTTTGCAACTTTAGCCGGTGAAAAAGGGTCTATATTATACTTTCTTACAAATTCTATGTATAATCTCTGGTATTTACTTTGGAAATCTCGCAGCATATTTTCAAGTTGTAGTTTATCTACAGGCATGCCTTTTAACTCAATTAACGCCAGATTCGGAACGAAGGTAAATTCTACGGCAGCCACTGGGTTTTCAACTCCAAATATTTCTTTTATTTTACCTGTAGATTTGTGAGGTGTTTTCATGTTATTTAACTTTTCTTTAAGTAAAGGGAATATACGCCTTAAAGCTTCCACATCTTTTGCTGCATATTCAACTTGCTGAGGAGTAAGCTCATACAAGTGCCATGCAGACTTTTGCTGGCTTTTATCAAGTTCAAAATCGGCCTCTCTTAATGATACAGCCAGTAATGAGTGTTTACTGTTTTTCCCTTCTGATAAGATTTGAGAAGCTATCATGGTGTCAAATACTACCCTGGGGAGTATATCAAAATTTGTTTTAAGGAATTTAATATCAAATTTTAGGTTGTGGCCTACTACTCCTTTTTTTTCCAATATAGGTTTTAAATAAGAGCCTATTTCAGGTATATGAAAGGCATCAAAGATAAATATTTCATCTTGTGTTCCTATCTGAATGAGTCTTACTTTGTCTTTGAAATAATCTATTTTGTCAAAGTTTTTGACGGCAACTTCTGTATCTAAAAAAAGAAAGGAACAGGCCTCCATTTTTTTTAAAGGCCTGTCTATATTTTTTTCAGATTTTATATATTCATATCTCATTACTACATAGTTGATAAATTGTAAAGTTCTCTGAACCTGTCTATTTTGTTTTGGATTTGCTTCATGTAATCTTCAAGTTTTTTCAGTATTATATTACTTTCTCTTAAGAGTTTTGCTCTTTTTTCTTCAAGTTCTATTTCTTTCGAAAGTAATTTTTCTTCTTCAAAAGTTAAATCGTTGTATTTTGCTTTTAGTTTTTCTAGCTGGTCGGTAACTTCATGTAATTTTTCTAAAAGTTTCATTCTATCTTGCATTAGTCTTTCTCTTTCTCTTGGTGAATCTGCTTCATTTAGTGCTTTTCTATTTTTCTTTAACTTTTGTTTTATTTCATGTATCTCGTGTTCAAGTTCTCTGATTTGTTTTGCTGTTTCCAGAACTTCCAATTCTTTTTTAGTAAGTTCTTCTCTAACTTCTTTTAATTCTTCTTCTGTTTTTTTGATTTCTTCTTGTATTTTTTGAAGTTCCTTTTCAAGGTGCTTTACATGTTTTTCCATATTTTTTTCTAAGGTTTTCATAGGGTATCCTCCATTTTATTTTTTGTTTTAAATCACAATATAAGGAAATTATGTTAATTCTTCAATATTTGTTAATACGGCCCCTTTTGACAGCATTGTATCAATTGCTTTTTTGCTATCATCAGGTTGAATATTTACTCCTTTTATGGCATCTTCCAGTAAGAATACGTGATATCCTAAATTAAGACCTCCAATAACTGTGTTTTTTACACAGTAATCTGTGGCTACACCTCCAACAAAGAGCCTTTTTATACCTCTTTCTTTTAAAAGATCATTTAAAATAGTCCCCTGAAATCCTGAATATGCATCAAAGTCCTGAGAGGTTCCTTTAGAAACTATGAACTTGTTATCTGCTGGTATATACAAGTCTGGATGAAACTGTGCACCTTTGGTTCCTTGAACACAATGAGGTGGCCATATTCCACCATAACCTTTAAAAGATATATGATTGTTAGGATGCCAGTCCCTGGTAAAGAATACAGGATTATTTTTGCTTTCAAAAAGTTTTATGTATTTATTTAAAACAGGTACTATTTTATCAGCATCAGGTACAGGTAATACGCCATCTGGCATAAAATCATTTTGCATATCAACTACTATCAATGCATCAAAATCATTTATTTTTACCTTCATTGTTCACCCCTTTCTGTTGAATTTTTGCGTTTAAAAAGTTCCATAAACTCTGCTGGAAATGGAAAAACTATGGTTTTTGCGTTTTGGTGGCCTATGGATGACAGGGTCTCAAGATATCTCAGTTGAATAGATATTGGATTTTTAGACAGCATTTCTGCAGCTTTTAAGAGTTTTTCTGCAGCCTGATATTCTGCTTCAGCTGCTATTATCTTTGCTCTTCTTTCTCTTTCAGCTTCTGCTTGTCTTGCCATTGCTTTTACAAGATTTTCTGGCAGGTCTATTCTTTTTAGTTCTACTGCTATAACTTTTACTCCCCAAGCATCTGTTTCCTTATCTATAACTTGTTGTAATTTCATGTTTATTTCTTCTCTTTTAGATAATAGTCCATCTAACTCTTCTTGACCACAAATGCTTCTTAAAGTTGTTTGAGAAATTTGAGATGTTGCATACATATAATCTTCCACATTAACTATAGCCTTTACAGGGTCAACCACTTTAAAATAGACAACTGCATCAACTTTCACAGAAACGTTGTCTTTAGTGATAACATCCTGTGTCGGGACATCTAAAGTTACAACTCTCAAAGATACCCTGACCATTTTGTCTATAAAAGGTATCAGTATGATTAATCCTGGACCTTTAGCTCCAATCACTCTACCTAAACGAAATACCACAGCTCTTTCATACTCTGGAAGAACTTTTATTGAAGATGCTAAAAAAAGTATTATTAGTATTCCAGTTATAATTATAGGCAGTCCCATCTTATTTCTCCTTATCTAATTCCTTAAAAGCCTTTTCTGCCTGGTATAGCTGTTCTTGTTTGTTAAATTGAGTTTTAACTTTTTCTTTTTCTGTACAGGATATAATCAGAAAGATAAAAAGTATACTTAAAATCCCAAATTTCATTTCTTAACCTTTAATAACCACTTATACATATCCGGTGTGTTTATACTTTTATAGGTAAAAATTTCTTTATCAAAAGTTATTATTTCTTCTTTATGTATAATTTTATAATTTAATTTGTCAAGCCATGCCATTAAGGATTTTTTGTTATCCTGATAAACTTCTAAAGCTTTTTCTAAGGCATTTTTTGAATAAAAAGTGTTTAAAGGCTGTATTTTTCCATCTATTTCAGGGATAACAGCGTCAAAATTCTCTAATTTCTCCAGTAAATAAGATAGCAACTTTTTGCTTAAAATTGGTGTATCACAGGTTCCAATAAAAACCCTATCAGACTTTATCTGGTTTAAGGCTGACACTATGCCATTTAAAGGGCCATCGTAAGGATTTAGGTCTCTTATAAAGATTACTGGGGTTTTTAGATTTTGTATTTCTTTTCGATATAAATCAAAATCTTTATTTACTACAATTAAAAATCTTGAACAAAAACTATCTAATGTTTCTAAAATATTTCTGAGGAAAGTTTTGTTTTTAAAGGGAAGGAATGCTTTATCCCTTCCCATTCTTTTGCTTTTTCCACCGGCAAGGATTATGCAATCTAAATTCATACCTGTCTAACAGGAACTTCATGGAGAAATCCAAGTATAGGTTCTTTACATTTTTTTGCCCACACATCAGTACAGGCATCTACACATTCACCGCATACAATACAAGATGAAAGGCCTGGCCTATTTATAGTGTCTTCCATTAAAGCAATTTTACGTGGGTCTAAAGCCATAGGACATACTTTTAAACATTCTCTGCAAGTTCCACAATCTTCAGTAGTGTATGGTGGCTTTAAAGCAGGTTTGTAGTAGTAAAAGTGAGGAGTTAATTTTTGATAAATTCCTGTTGGACAGAATGTTCTACACCATCTTTTTCCTATATAAAGTTCCCAGAATAAAATAGGAAATGCCACTAAAAACGCCACCCACATAGGTATGAAAGATGGGTTTGTGTAGTAGAAAAACACTCTTAAATCTGTAACCCAATTAAAAAATATAGCTGCAAAAATAATAGTCATTACAAAAGTTATTGCAATATACACTAACTTGTGATTTCTCGCCAGTTTTCTTTTAATTCTTTCCTGTAGTTCAGCAAACCATCCACCTGGACATATCCATCCACAGAAAACCCTACCCTGTATCATATTTAAAACAATTACCAGGATAGCAAAAAAACCAAGAGCTGCTATAACTGGTATTAGACCATCTATAAGACTTTGCTTTTTACCAAATAACCACGATTCATTATGGGCTATATCCACCTTAATTATTTTAAAAGTAGGTATCAAAATAAGAGCTATAATTATTGAAATGTAAACTATATTCCTGGCTATTGTAAATTTGTGGGTTTTCCACCATGAAGGTTGTTCACATTGAAGATTATTAGCTACCTGTGCCATCTTTTTACTCCTTTTAGTTAGTTTTTGTTAACTATTATATCCTAAAAATGTTCTTATTCCAGCTATACCATTAACGCCTGTTTGCCAGACTTTTTCCATATTACTTTTATTAATTCCTCCAAGTGCGTAAACTGGAATACTTAACATATTTACTAGTTTTTCTAATTTTTCAAGACCCTGAGGCTTACCTTTTCCTTCCACATAAAAAATAGGAGAAAAGATTACATAATCTGCCCCTTCTTTTTCAGCCTTTAATGCTGAATCTATAGAGTGGCAGGACTTACCAACTATAAGTTCAGGAAACTTATTTTTTATCTCCTTTATAGGTATTGAATTTTCTGGAAGATGAACACCAGACAATCCTAAAATAACCGCTATATCTACCCTATCGTTTATTATTATAAAAGAGTCTTTATAATTTTTAGAAATCTCCTTTGTAGATTTAGACAGTTTGTAAAGTTCACCTGATGGTAAATCTTTTTCTCTAATCTGAATAATTTTTATCCCTCTTTCTAAGAAGTCTTTAATCTGTTGCTCAAAAGGCTTTTTAAATTTTTTTCTATCTGTAATCGCATATAATTTAGGTAGTTTAGTCTTCATCTGAACCTTTATCTAAGATTAATAAAACAACAAATATAATTATAGCAAGTGCTACCATACTAATAACGACGATTGGGAACCATACAGAAGGATCGCCCATTTTGATACCTCATCATTTAGTGTTATTATTTTATATTAACAAAAAAATTTACTGTGGTTTAGTATTATGTTAGACGAAAAGTTACTTGAAATAATAGTATGCCCCAGATGTAAAAAAGACCTTTACTACGATAAAGATAAAAATATTCTTATATGCAGCTCCTGTAATGTTTACTATGAAGTAGTAGATGATATACCTGTTTTAATAGATGAGGAAGCTAAACCTTTAAACGCCAAAAATGAAGGATAAGATACTTTACACATTCCTTGCTATTTTAAGTATTATTGTTCTGTTTTTACCTTTTTATCTGATTCAGCCTTCTCCAAAAAATATAGAGAAAAAAGCTATAAAAAAAGTAAACCCTGATGAGTTTAAACCTGAAATTGGAATAGAAGGAGGAATTTTAAAAAAATCTTTCTCTGGAGATGCTAAAACTTTTAATCCTGTAATGGCAGAAGAAACAACGTCAACAGCAGTCATCGGGGATTTATTCAATGGTTTAACAAAAATAAATGTAAAAACGCTGTTGCCTGAACCAGACCTTGCAGAAAGATGGGAGAGAAATAAAGATGGAACTGTATGGAAATTTTATATAAGAAAGGATGCATATTGGTTTGATGGAAAACCTGTAACATCTGACGATGTTGTTTTCACATACAATGAAATATACTACAATCCTAAAATACCAACGTCGGCTAAGGATATTTTAACTATTGATGGAAAGCCTTTTATTGTAAAGAAAATTTCTCAAAAAATCGTTGAATTTAAAATCCCAAGACCTTTTGCTCCGTTTTTACAGGCAGTTGGGCAGCCAATACTACCAAAACATGTATTAGAAAAGTATGTTAAAAACGGTACTTTCACTTCAGCATGGAACATCAGTACAGACCCTTCAAAGATAATCGGCACAGGAGCATACAAACTTATAAAATATAAGCCAGGTGAAGTTGCAATTTATGAAAGGAACCCGTACTACTGGGAGAAAGATAAAAAAGGTCAAAAGCTTCCTTACATAATAAAAATAAAAGCCCAGATCATTCCTGACCCTGATGTTCAGCTTATAAAATTCTTATCAGGAGAAACCGATATATATGGAGTAAGGCCGTCAGACCTTTCTCAGCTTATTCCAGAAGTTGATAAAAAACATTTTACAATTTACAATTTAGGAGCTACTCCATCAATAACATTTATAGTTTTCAATCAAAATCCAAAGGCACCTATACCTAAGTACAAATTAAAATGGTTTCAGAATGTAAAGTTCAGGCAGGCCATATCGTATGCTGTAGATAGAAAAGGCATCGTAAATCTTGTTTATAATGGCCTTGCTTATCCTATATATACTGCTGTAACTCCTGCAAATAGAAGACTTTACGATGAAAATTTCTATCCTAAATATCCATATAATCTGGAAAAAGCTAAAAAATTACTTCTATCTATAGGCTTTAAAGAAGGTAAAGACGGTTATCTCTATGATAAAGAAGGGCATAAACTTGAATTCACCCTAATCACAAATTCTGGCAATAAAGAAAGAGAAGCAATTGGAAACATACTAAAAGATGACCTAAAAAAGATAGGTATAGAAGTAAATTTCCAGACCCTTGATTTTAACAACCTTGTATCAAGAATTATGAGCTCCCACGATTTTGAAGCAGTAATCATTGGTCTTACAGGAAGTTTAGACCCATATTTTGGCCAAAATGTGTGGCTTTCTTCTGGTCATCTTCATATGTGGAACCCAAAACAAAAAAGACCTGCTACAAAGTGGGAAGCAATGGTAGACCAGCTGTTCAAAAAGGCTGCTGTTGAACTTGATGTGAAAAAAAGAGATATGCTTTATAAACAGGCATTTAAAATAATAGGAGAATATCAGCCTATGATATTTATAGTCGCACCTGAAGAGCTTGTTGCGATAAGAAATAAATTAAAAAATGTTTTTCCAACAGTTTGGGGCTGGTATAAAAGAGAAATGGTGTACATAAAACAATGAAAGGTGAATTTGAATTAATTAAGGAACTTACTGCTCTTATTCCTATAGATGATAAAGATGTTGTTGCTGGATTTGGAGATGATTGTGCCTGCGTACAGGTAAAAGGAGAATTTCTTTTGTTCACAGTAGATGCACAGGTAGAAAACCACCATTTTATAAAGGATAAAATATCTCCAGAAGATTTAGGGTGGAAGTTAGTATCGGTAAATGTTAGCGACGTTGTTGCATGTGGTGGAATTCCTAAATGGGGACTAATTTCTATTGCAATACCTAAAAATTTAGAGCAAAACTGGTTAAAAAGGCTATATAGGGGGATAAAAAAAGCTACAGGTTTTTATAGGTTTAACATAATTGGTGGGAATACATCGGCAGCCGAAA
This sequence comes from uncultured Aquificales bacterium, assembly GCA_964516095.1. Lineage (GTDB taxonomy): Bacteria > Aquificota > Aquificia > Aquificales > Hydrogenothermaceae > Hydrogenothermus. The sequence goes on along the minus strand of CAZEYS010000011.1, from coordinate 23,269 downwards.
GTATAATTTTAGATTTGTCTTTAACAGGAATAACAAAAAGATTTGTATCCAGAAAAGCAGCCAAACCTAAAGATATGGTATTTATAACTGGCGAAACTGGTCTATCAAGAGCGGGTCTTGAACTTTTACTTATGGATAAGACGGATTACGAACCTTTCGAGTACGAGCTTATAAAAAAACATACCAGACCACTGGCGAGGATTGATATGCAAAAAATTGTAGAAAAAAGTGCAAATGCATGTATTGACATAAGTGATGGATTAGTTGGAGACCTTGGCCATATATCAGACATGAGTAATGTAAAGATAGTCATAGAAAAAGAAAAATTACCTGTTCATCCACTTTTGGAGAAGTTTTGCAAAAAGTATAACAAAAATCCGTATAATTATATTTTGTATGGCGGTGAAGATTACGAGCTTATAATAACATCAAGTCATAAACTGGAAAATGCTGTTTTAATAGGTTATGTGGATACGGGAACAGGAATTCACCTGAAAGAAAACAATAAAATGATAGAACTTCCACCAAAAGGTTTTGAACATATTTAAATTACAAGTACTTTAACAGGATGTAATATTGAATTTTCATCTATTTTACCTATTCCAAGAAATCTATCTTTGTAAAACACTTTTACAGTTTCTGGATTTTTATGGGGAACTCTAAATCTCTGGCCAGTTATAAACCTTCTATCAAATCCTTCGTCTAAATTAATTTGCGGTAAAAACGGCAGAGACTTTTCAAGAGGAATTATTAAGTTTTCAATCTCTTTTCTATTTAAACTTAAAAAATCTTCTAATTTAACTGCACTTTCTACTGAAAAACTATCAACACTAATTCTCCTTAAAGTTTTGACATAAGCTCCACAGCCAGCTAAATCTCCAATTTCTTTAATAAGACTTCTTATGTAAGTTCCTGAGCTACATTTAACTTGAACTGTAAAAAAAGGTAGCTTTATATCTACAATCTGTATCTGGTGTATTGTGACTTTTTTGGGTTTTAATGAAGGCGTTATACCTTTTTTTGCAAGTTGATATGCTCTTTTACCCTTTATTCTTTTTGCAGAATAAGGAGGTGGCATCTGCATATAAGTTTTTTCAAAAGACTTAATAATTTCTATCAGTTTATCCTCTTCTATAGAACACTTTCTTTCTTCAATTATGGTTCCGTTTATGTCATATGTATCTGTTATTTTCCCAAGTTCTCCAGTTGCTTCATATTCTTTGTCTAAACCTTGGAAGTACTCAGTCAATCTTGTCGCCTTGTTTATAGTAATAATAAGCAATCCTGTTGCAAAAAAATCAAGTGTGCCTGTATGTCCAATTTTAAATTTGGCATTATACTCCTTTTCTAAATGTTTCTTTATCTTTTGGACAACTCTATTTGATGTGATGCCTTGCGGTTTATCTATAAGTAGTATTCCATCCATCTTTTAAAACTTCTCCTGCAAGATATAAAGAACCTGTTATTAAGATAATTTCATCTTCTTTAACTTGGTTTACCAAAAACCTGATTGCTCTGTTTATATCTTCTACAAATGTTTCATCTTTTATATTCTCTTTAGAAATAGACCGTGAAACAGGAATTTGCGTAAATACAATCCTATGAGAGTTTCCTTTTACTATTTTCAGTATATTTTCTAAATCCTTATCTTTCATACCAGAAAAAACAGTATTGATTTTTTTATCTGGAAAAAGAGTTTTTACCTCCTTGAATGTATTTAGTATAGCATCTTCATTATGTGCCCCATCTAATATAATTAAAGGTTCAGTAGATAAAATTTGCATCCGTGCAGGTAAAAATGTATTAGACAATGCTAATCGAATATTTTTTTCTACAGGTTTTATATTATATCTTTCAGCATATACTAAGAATGTAGTTAATGCAGTGGCAGCGTTATAATGCTGTCTTCGTCCAAGTAAAGATAATTTTAAATTTTTAAAACTGTAATTTTTAAACTGATAATCTATGCAAGATGAAGAAACATCCTGGAACAAAAAATCCTTAGCGTATTGATATATTTCCTTTATTCCTTTTTCTAATGCTTCTTTATATAAAACATCCTGATTTGAACCTATTACCAAAGGAACATTTTCTCTGGCTATACCAAGCTTTTCAAAGGCAATACTTTCAAGGGTATTTCCAAGAAGATGGGTGTGGTCAAAGGATACATTTGTTATAGTAGAAACTAAAGGCTCCACTATATTAGTTGCATCCCATCTCCCACCTAGTCCTACTTCCAGTATGGCAATATCAACATTCTTATCAGCAAAATATTTAAAAGCTATTAATGCAGAGGCTTCAAAATAAGTCAACTCATATTTTTCAATCAGTGGTTTTATCAGCTTGATGTAATATTCAAGTTCTTCATTGGTGATGCTGATTTTGTTTATTTGCCATCTCTCGTTTTCTTCTACAATATGTGGAGATGTAAACATCCCTGTTTTTAGATTGTGATGTCTAAACAAACTTTCTAAAAAAGCAGAAGTTGAACCTTTGCCATTTGTTCCACTTATTAAAATAGCATTTAATTTTTCATGTGGACTGCCGATTTCCTGACTTGCTTTCCTTATTCTTTCAAGACCAGGATTTATGTTGAAAACTTTCTTTTCAAAAAGCTTATACAGTTTCATCCTTTTTCCATCTGTATATAAATATTAAAACACCACTTATAACCATGATTATACTGACTATTTGGTTCCATGTGAGGTTTATTATAGGAAGAGGAGGGGTAACCCCTCTCCAAAATTCAAGGAAAAATCTTTCTGTCCCATATAACACAAGATAAGTAGAAAAAATCTGACCATCAAATTTCTTTTTCTTATACAAGAAAAATAAAAGCAAGAATATAAGAAAATTACCTAAAGCCTCTGCTGGCTGTGTCGGGTATAGTGGTATTCCAGATGGTGCTGAAGTATCTGGGTGTTGTGGAAATTTTATTGCCAAATCCTTAAAAATAGAATCATCAGGGACAGGTTTTCCATAGCAACACCCTGCACAGGTACAGCCAATTCTACCAAATGCATGTCCAATAATTATTGAAATACCTGCAATATCAGCTATCTTCCAGATAGGAAGTTTATAGTACTTAATGAGGAATAGTGCTATTAAAATTCCCCCTATAAAACCCCCAAACCAGTCCATTCCTCCTTTCCATATGGCTATATAATCTATCAAACTATTCATCTGATGTGGATGTTCTATAATATAAGCAACTCTTGCTCCTATAATTCCACCAAAAGCTGTCAACAAAAAAACATTTTCAACTTTCTTTGTATCTAAACCATCTTTTTTTGCAAAGTAAAGGGCTGTAAGATAAGAAGCAAGTAATCCAAGAGCAACCATTACACCATAAGTATGAATAGTAAAATCGCCTATCTTTATTAAATCTGGAAACATAGCTTAAGCCTTTGCCATTTGTTTTCTGCTTTTCATGTATTTATCTAATACCAGTTTTCTTTTTAAGGGAGAAAGATGATTTATAAAAGGAATTCCATTTAAATGGTCTATTTCATGCTGTAAAACAATGGCTAAAAAATCATCTGTATCTATTTCTATATCCTCTCCTTTCTCATTTTTTCCAACTACCTTTATCCTTTTAGCCCGTGGAATAGTTATCTGAACCCCTGGAAAACTTAAACATCCCTCTGTAGACTCAATTTCTCCTTCTCTCTCTATAATTTTAGGATTTATAAGAACCAACTTTACTCCTTCTTCTTTCTCCTGTCCTTCGTATTTTTTTGTGTTTGTGTCTATTACAAGTATCTGATAAGGAATTCCTATCTGATTTGCTGCAAGGCCTACTCCCTCAAGTTCATACATCTTTTTAAACATAACATCAATGTATTCTTTTAACTTTGGAGAATCGAAAAAGTCAACCTCTTTCATTTTTTGTTTTAATATTTTGTCTGGCCATGTTCTTATTCTGTATTCCATCCTGCTTACTCCTTACTTATTTTTAAACAAAGATTTTCATTTTTTCTTTTAACTGCTTTATATTCTCAGTTATATCACCTTTGAATACAGCACTTCCTGCTACAAAAATATTAACACCTTCTTTCGAAATTTCAGTGATATTACTCTGGTTTATACCACCATCCATTTCTATCAATATATCAGTCCTTCCTGTTCTTTCCATCAAGTTTTTTAATTTTCTAACCTTATGTAAAGTTTCAGGAATAAATTTCTGTCCTCCAAAACCAGGATTAACAGACATAATTAAGACATAATCAATATAGTATATTATTTCCTCAAGGGTATTAATTGGAGTAGCTGGATTTACTGCAATGCCAGCTTTTATTCCATGGGATTTTATTCTTTCTACTAGTCTATGGCTGTGAATAGTTGCGTCCATATGAAAAGAAATCATATTTACCCCAGCTTTGGCAAAATCATCCACATATTTTTCAGGTTCGACTATCATCAAATGAGCATCAAAAGGTAGATTTGTTAAAGGTCTAAGCTTTTCTATAACAGGCATACCGAAAGTTATATTAGGAACATATCTTCCATCCATAACATCAAGGTGAATAATATCAGCTCCAGCCTCTTGTGCAACCTTTATCTCTTCTCCTAATTTTGAAAAATCTGCAGACAAAATAGACGGTGCAAGGAATTTCAGATTTTCCAAAACAAAACCTCCTTTGTATTGAGAAATTAAATTGATTATGTTTTATTATAAATCATTAACATTTAAAGGGGTTTATAAGTGTACTTTGACAATGCAGCTACTACAAAGCCTTTTGAAGAAATTATAGATAATATTTCCAGTTTAATAAGTAATAACTACGCAAATCCAAACTCTATTCATAAGTTGGGTCAAGAAGTAAAAAACCAGATAGAAAAGGTAAGAATAGACATTGCATCTTATCTAAAAATAAATCCAGAAAACCTGGTTTTTACATCCGGAGCTACAGAAGGAAACAATACAATTTTAAAGTCATTATTATTTAAACGTGATGAAGATAAAGAAGAAATCCTCATTTCCCCAATTGAACATAAATCTGTTCTTGTCCCTGCCAAATTCCTTGCACAATATGGTTTTAAAATAAAGTTTCTTAAAATAGACAAAAACGGCAGGATTGACTTAGAGTATCTTAAAAAGAATATTTCCAAAAGAACTGCTCTTGTCTGTGTAATACATGCAAACAATGAAACAGGAGTAATTCAGGATATTAGCAGTATTTCTAGGATATGTAAAGAATATGACGTTCTATTTTTTTCTGATACTGTACAGAGTTTCTTAAAAGAAGATTTTAATAGTTTAGATTTAGACTTTTTTACCATTTCCAGTCATAAGATAAACTCATTAAAAGGCTGTGGTCTTCTATATGTAAAAGACACCCAGAGTATAACTCCTCTACTACATGGAGGCGGTCAAGAACATGGAATTAGAAGTGGCACTCAAAACGTGGAAGGCATCTTATCTTTTGGAATTGCTTTCAAAAAGTGGGTTGAAAATAAAAACTCCTTTATAGATAAACTTAAATCCTTAAGAGATTTGTTTGAAAAATCAATAAAAGAAAAAATACCAGACATAGAAATAGTTAGTAAAAATACAGATAGAATATGCCATATTTCAAATATAATATTTCCAAAAGTTGATGCTCAAAGTATGATTGCAGCTTTAAGCTCACGGGGAATATATGTATCATCAGGTTCTGCATGTACAAGTGGAACACCAACGCCATCACATGTTTTGCTTGCTTACGGTTATTCAGAAGAGGAAGCGTTAAGATCTATTAGATTTTCCTTTGGTATTCACAACACATCTGAAGAAATCACCGAAGGAATTGAGATAATATCTAAAGTGTTTAACATGCTTTATTCTCTTGATTAGTTATCATCTTTTTGTTCTACTTCAAAAAATTCTAACATTTTTTCTGCTAATTTTTCAGGGTCTATATTATATTTTTTTTCACGGATTAATTTTTTTAGTATTTCTATTTTTTTTCTTTTTTGCATGTTTTCCTCCAACAGTATTTCTTCCAACTTTTTAACATCCTCGTCAGTTAATTTTTGTTTTAAGATCTCTTCCAGTTGTTTTTTATCCATTATTTTGCATATATAATAATTTCCTAATAATTTACACTTCATTTTCGACATTTTTATTAAAATCTTAAAGTAGAGGAAAAAATATGATTTTATCAATTGACACATTCTCAGATATCCTTGGAATATCCCTTATAGGTGATGATAAAGATGTTATTTTTAATTTATCTTATAAAAGGCCAAAACCTTTTTCTGAAAGTCTTATAAAAATTATAGATGACAACTTTAAAGAACTTAACATCCAAAAATCTCAACTTACAAGTGTCTGTGTTAATAAAGGGCCCGGTTCTTACACTGGACTTCGTATTGGAATAACTACAGCAAAAGTTTTAGCATATGCTCTTAATATAAAACTCTATTCTTATGAAAGCTTATACGCTGCTGCTTATAAGTACAGATGTTTTAAGGGCAAAATTTTAGTTGCCGTGTATGCTGGAAAAGGAGAGGCGTATGTAAGAATGTTTGATAATCGTAAGCTCAATCTGAAGCCTCTAACTGAAAATCTTTTAATTAAAAAGACCCAACTTGAAGGCTTTATTAACGATGCTGACTTAATAATACAAAAAAATCTGGATATAGAAGACTCTATAGAAATAAAAACAAGTTTAGCACTGGATGGTGCTTTACTGGCCTTAGAAAAGAATAGTTTAGAAGATCCCTTTCCTTTAGAACCTATCTATTTGAGAGCAAACTAAGACTTTGATAATTTGTAGAGCTTTAAAAAATCTTCAATTTTCAAATCTTCAACCCTTAGTTTTGGCTCTATATTTGCCTTTTTTAATAAGTTTTCATCAAGTTTTGACCTTATCATTTTTCTTCTATTTGAAAATAATGTTGATACAAAGTTTTTAAACTCTTTTTTATCTACATCAGGTATATTTTCCTTAGGGAACATACGAACAACTGCTGATGTAACTTTGGGAGGAGGATGGAAAAATCTGGCAGGGACACTCATTATATACTCCACATTATAAAAGGTCTGTATAAAAACAGATAAAAATGTAAAACTCTTAGATTTTGGCTTTGCTATAAGTTTTTCAGCTACTTCTTTTTGCAGCATAAAAACATTTCTCTCTATTATATCTATATAAAATACTGAGTTTACTAAAATCAGAGAAGAAACATTATAGGGAAGGTTACCTACAAGCTTTATTTTTTGGTTATCTGCAAGATCATATAAGTTTACATCGAAAAAGTCTTTTTTTATAAGTGTAAAATTATTGTAGTTTTTAAAGCTTTCCTCTATTATTGGATAGGCAGTTTCATCTATTTCAATTCCGTATAGTTTTTTAGGGTTTCTTCTTAATATTTCTTTAGTTAATTGACCAGTTCCAACACCTATTTCTACGATAATATCGTCACTGGATACTTCTATAGCATCTACTATTTTGGAAATTACACCTTCAGATATAAGTAAGTGTTGCCCAAATCTCTTCTTAGTCTTGAACTTTTTCATTTATCTCATTGCATTTTTCAAAGATTAACTTTCTCATAAAATCCTTTGTATCTTCCCTTTCTAAAGCAAAATCAATAATAGCTCTTATATAGCCGTATTTGTTACCAGTGTCATGTCTTTTTCCTTCTATGTCTTTAGAGTATATAACCTCTTCTTGTCTTAATGTCATAAGTGCATCGGTAAGTTGTAGTTCTCCTCCTTTTCCAAAAGGAGTTTTTTTCAAAGCATCAAATATAGCTGGTGTGAGAATATATCTGCCTATTATTGCTGATGTTGAAGGAGCTTCTTCAGGTGAAGGTTTTTCTACCATATAATTTACAAGTCTTATATTGTCTTCTATTAGTGAGCCTTCAACTATACCATATTTATATGTTTCTTCTTTAGGTACTTCCGTTGTTCCTATCACTGATTTCCCAAATTTTTTATAAACGTCTATTAACTGTTTCAAACCTGGGTTTTCTGGATTTATGATAAGTTCATCACCAAGCAACACAGCAAAAGGTTCATCTCCTATAACAGGTTCAGCTGTTAGTATTGCATGACCAAGACCAAGCTGTTCTTTTTGTCTTATAAAAACAAAATTTGCAAGATTTGATACTTCTCTTATTATTTCTAATAACTCTAATTTTCCAGATTTTTCTAAGGCATACTCAAGGTCTGGAGCATAATCAAAGTGGTCTTCAATAGCTCTTTTATGTCTTCCTGTAACAAAAACAACTGTATCTATTCCTGAGGCAACAGCTTCCTCAACAATATACTGGATAATTGGTTTATCAACTATCGGCATCATTTCCTTAGGTGTAGCTTTTGTGGCTGGTAAAAATCTTGTTCCAAAACCTGCAACAGGAATAACTGCCTTTTTTATTTCCTTCATTGCGTTTCCCCTTTTATTTTATTTAGTATTTTTTGATATCCTTCTATTAAATCTCCTAAATCAAATCTAAATCTATCCTTATCTAACTTCTCCCCTGTTTCTTTATCCCAAAATCTACACGTATCAGGGGATATTTCATCGGCGAGTACTATTTCTCCATCTTTTCTACCAAACTCCAATTTAAAATCAACCAGGATTATACCGTGCTTATCCATAAACTCTTTCAGTATGTCGTTTATTTTTAATGCAAGTTCTTTCATCTTTTGTACTTCTTCTGGTGTTGCTAATTTTAGTGTATAGATGTGAGCTTCACAAAGCATTGGGTCATGGAGTTCATCATTTTTTAGGAAAAACTCAACAAGAGGAGGATTAAAAGGGGTTTTTTCAGGAATTCCAAGTCTTTTTACAATACTTCCAGCAGCTAAATTCCTGACCACTACTTCTACAGGGATTATTTCAACTTTATATGTTAGCATTTCTCTATCAGATATTTTCTTTATATAATGGGTTGGGATACCCTTTTCTTTCAACAGCTCAAAGAAAAATGAAGCCAAGGTATTGTTTATAGTCCCTTTACCTTCTACATCTGCCTTTTTTATTGCATCAAAAGCAGTTGCACTGTCTTTAAAAAACATTATCACTTTGTCTGGTTCATCTGTTGAGTATATTATTTTTGCTTTTCCCTCATAGAGCTTTTCTCTTTTCTCCATTTATAAACTCCTTTTTGCAATGTTTTCAAAGTATGGATATTTATTTTTTGCCAGTGCTTCTATTTCTCCAAAAAGTTCTGTTGCTTTTTCTTTATTCCTCTGTTTGTCAAAAATGATTGCTTTAAGCGTTAAAGCAGAGAGATAGTTAAAATTATCCTGCTTTACAAGATTTAATTTATCTAAACTCTTTGAGTACTGCTTATCTTTGTAAAACAAGTATCCTTCAAACTCGGTAAAATATCCTTTGGACTGGTCTGTACTGAGCTTTTCTTTTAACTTTTTAACAGTATCAGACTTTAAACTGTTTTTTTGTTTTTCAATGAGGATCTCATACGCATAAGCAAGTTTTATAAAATCTGTGTCTGCGTAGTTAGCTTCAAAAAATTTAATCTTTTTTTCAGCCTCTTTAAATTTTTTATCTTCTATGTCTTTTTTTATTTGATAAATATAAATACTTGCCTTATTTTCTCGCTCCTGCTGGGCAGAATGACGGTATAAAACATAAATAATTATCAATATAAATAGTAAAATAGCAGCTAAAATATGTTTAAAGTACGGCTTTATCCTATCGTATATATGTAATAGCTTATACTCAAACTCTATGTCTACGTTTTCTTCTACTGGGAGCTTTTCCTTTTTCATAAAATCTTACCTTTTTTGATTTAAATTATACCAAAACTTGCTATATTTTATTTTGTTAAAATATTCTTCTGTTATTAAATAATAAATGAGGTTTGGTCTTTGCAAAAGTTTATATTCATAACAGGTGGCGTTTTATCTTCACTTGGAAAAGGTGTTACATCAGCAGGAATTGGAGCAATCTTAGAAGCTATGGGTTATAAGATAACCTTTCTTAAACTTGACCCATATCTCAATATAGATCCAGGTACCATGAATCCTTATCAACATGGGGAAGTTTATGTTACAGAAGATGGAGCTGAAACAGACCTGGATTTAGGACATTACGAAAGGTTTACAAACGTGGTTTTGAGTAAATACAATAATGCAACTTCAGGAAAGTTATACTTCAAAATTCTACAAAAGGAAAGACGAGGAGCATATTTAGGAGCTACTGTTCAGATTATTCCCCATTTTACTAATGAAATAAAAAGAACAATTGAAAAAGCAGCAAAAGATGCGGAAATTGCTCTTGTAGAAATTGGTGGAACCGTTGGGGATATCGAAAGTTTACCGTTTTTAGAAGCCATAAGACAGATGAGTTTAGAACTGGGCAAAGAAAACTCTATATTTATACATTTGACTTATGTACCTTATATAAAGGTCGCTGGTGAGCTGAAAACCAAACCATCTCAACATTCAGTTAAAGAACTGAGAGCAATAGGAATACAACCAGATATTTTAATTTGTAGAGCTGAAAAGCCTATACCAAAACCAATAAAAAGAAAACTTGCACTATTTACAAATGTAGATGAAGATTCTGTTTTGTCAGCTCCTGACCTTGAAACTATATATGAAATACCTCTTCATCTAAAAAAAGAAAAAATCGACGAAGTTATAGCTAAACACCTAAATTTAAGTTACCAAGAACCAGACCTGTCAAAATGGAAAAAAATAGTAAACACTTTAACTAATATCAAAAAATCTGGAAAATCAGTAAAAATAGGTATAATAGGGAAGTATGTGGAGCTAAAAGATGCATATAAAAGCATAGACGAGGCTTTAACTCATGCTTCTATAGCAAATAAAGTCAATGTTGACCTTGAATGGATAAGAGCAGATGACTTACAAGAAGAAAATATAGATGAAGTTTTAAAGGGTGTTGACGGAATTTTAGTACCAGGTGGCTTTGGAGAAAGGGGAATAGAAGGGAAAATACTTGCTGCTAAATATGCCCGTGAGAATAACGTTCCATATTTTGGTATTTGTCTTGGAATGCAGATTGCAGTTATAGAATTTGCTAGAAACGTTGTTGGTTTACACGGTGCGAACTCAACTGAATTTGACCCTGAAACTCCTTATCCTGTGATTGATTTAATGCCAGAACAAAAGGGAATATCTGAGAAAGGTGGAACAATGAGGTTAGGTGCCTATAAATGTACACTAAAAGAAGGAACACGGGCTTATGAGATATATGGACAAAAAGAAATATATGAAAGACATAGACATAGATATGAGTTTAACCCTGAGTTTAGACCTCTTCTTGAAGAAAAGGGGCTTGTTGTATCTGGTGAATACGTGTCAAAAAAACTACCTGAAATTATAGAATTGCCTAACCATAGATGGTTCATCGGATGTCAGTTTCATCCAGAGTTCAAAAGTAAACCTTTCAAACCTCATCCTTTATTTGTATCCTTTGTGAATGCAGCTTTAGAAAACAAAATGGATAAATTAAATATTGACATGTAAAGCAAAATTATGAATTTTAATTAAAAAGGAGGTAAGTTAGTGGACAAACATAAAGAGTTGACACCCAAGCAGATTGTTGAAGAACTTAATAAGTATGTAATTGGGCAGTTTGAAGCTAAAAAAGCAGTAGCAATAGCCCTTAGAAATAGATGGAGAAGACAGCAATTACCAGAAGAACTTAGAGATGAAATTATACCTAAAAATATACTAATGATGGGACCAACAGGTGTTGGTAAAACAGAAATAGCCAGAAGACTTGCTGGACTTGTAAAAGCTCCTTTCATAAAAGTAGAAGCAACTAAATTTACAGAAGTTGGTTATGTAGGAAGAGATGTTGAAGCCATAATAAGAGAATTAGTTGAAGCATCTTTTAAAATGGTAAAAGCTGAAAAAATGGAAGAAGTTGAAGAAAAAGCTAGAAAACTAGCAGAAGAGAAAATATTAGATTATTTGGTACCTAGAAAGGTAAGAAGATTTTCCTCTTTTGATGAGGAAGAAGAGCGAGAAGAATCTCCAGCAAGAGAAAAGTTCAGACAGATGCTTCAAAAAGGAGAACTTGACGATAAAATTGTTGAAATTGAAGTTGAGGAAAAGCCAGCTATAGTAGGAGGTGTTATTGCTCCTGGTATGGAAGATATAGAAAGCCAGTTAAAAGACTTATTTTCAAATCTTGCACCTTCAAAAAGAAAGAGAAGAAAAATGACTGTTAAGGATGCACTAAAATACCTTAAACAGCAAGAGGCAGAGAAGTTAATTGATATGGATGAAGTTGCTTCTGAAGCAGTAAAAAGAGCTGAAAATCTTGGAATTGTTTTTATTGACGAAATTGATAAAGTAGCTGGAAAATCTTCAAGTTCAGGTCCAGATGTTTCACGGGAAGGAGTACAAAGAGATTTACTTCCTATAGTAGAGGGAACAACAGTTTCTACAAAGTATGGGCCTGTTAAAACAGACCATATATTATTTATTGCAGCAGGTGCTTTTCATCTTTCTAAGCCTTCTGACCTTATTCCAGAACTGCAAGGTAGATTTCCAATAAGAGTTGAATTAAAGGCTCTTACTAAAGAAGATTTTGTAAAGATACTAACTCAGCCAAAAAACGCCCTTATAAAACAATACAAAGCCCTAATGGAAACGGAAGGGGTACACCTTGAGTTTACAGACGACGCAGTAGAGGAAATTGCAAGAATAGCAGAAGAAGTTAACGAAAGAACAGAAAACATAGGAGCCAGAAGACTACACACTATTTTAGAAAAAATTATGGAAGATTACTCTTTTGAGGCCCCTGAACTGGCAGGACAAACTATAATTATTGATAAAAAGGTTGTTAATTCTAAATTAGAAGGTATAATACAAAATGAGGACTTAACCAAGTATATTCTCTAAATTTTGGAGGAACCAAAATGCCTCAAAAAAGTGATAATATGGAAGAAATTAAAGCTGAGATTAAGAAACTTCATGAAGAGATAAAAAAGCTAAAATCAGAGCTTGAAAAATGCGAAAAAGAGAAAGAAGAAAGTAAAATTTCAAGAGAGAATTTAATAGAGGTTTTAGATGAAACTGAAAAAATAGTAAAAAAGACATTTTCAATTCTCGAAGGCACAATAATCGGTGCTATAGAAGGATTAAAAAACAATATTAAAGATTAGAGAGGTTTAAGATGGAAGAGAGAATAAATGAAGCTCCAATACCTTTTTCTGAGCTTTTGAAAGATATTGATATTAAAGAAAAATCCAGAGCTTATGTGTTAATAGAAGCTGAACCTGCTCTCATTCCAACAATACTGGAAGAACTTGCCAAAATAGAGAATGTACGTTCTGCAGATGTTGTTACAGGTATATACGACATAATAGTTTTTGTAGAAGGTGAAAATCAAAATGAAATAGGAAAAGTAGTAATAAGAGATATAAATCCTATAAAAGGTGTAAAAAAAGCTACTACGTGTATGGTTGTTGAAATATAGGGGAACTACCCCCTGTTTTTCATTTTTTTTAGTTTTTTTCTCACATTTTCAAAAAAAGTGGAATTTTGAGAGTAATCTATATAGGTCCATGGAAATGGTGTAAACTTTTTGTTGTGAAACCATAGCTCTATTTCCATATATAGATTTTCATCAATTTTTACTCTATTCCCTCTATACTTTGTTGTGGCAACTATAACCTTTTCAATATCAACTAAAATAGGGTCAATGTTAACTGTCCTCTTTCCTTTTATACGGTATTTATCTTCAATAAAGATTGTATGCTTTTTTATACCAGCTAAACAAGTGTGTGTAGTTAGAAAGTCTGTAGCTATAAATTTTTTAAATAAAGGTTTACCCATTTCCTCGTAATAATATTTAGAAAAGGGAGGTTCAAACACCTCCGAACCAAGAATAAAATCTCCATAAAAGCGCTTTAAGTGGTTTTCAACTTGTATTAAATATTTTTCGTCTTTCCACATTAATGCAAATGCTAAAACACATTCCATTAATGCTTTTTCTCTCCCCGTGCCATTCTTATAGCATGTTTAACCATAGGAGCCAGCATTCTTAGATTATCTCTTACACCTCCTGTACTTCCAGGTAGGTTTATCACAAGGGTATCTTTTCCTATAATTCCTGCAGTTGCTCTTGAGAGTAAAGATTTAGGGGTAAATTTCACTCCAATAATTCTCATAGCCTCTCCAAAACCTATTGCTTCTGTTCTGATTACTTCTTTTGTAGCATCTGGAGTGGTATCCCTTTCACTAAAACCTGTTCCACCTGTGGTAAATATAACATTCACTTTACCTTCAAGGGATTTAAGTTCTTCAACAATTTTATCTTTATCATCAGGAAGTACTTTATAATGTACCACCTGTCCACCAAACTCATTTTCAATTATATCAATGGCAGTTTTTCCGCTTCTATCTTCTGCTTCCCCTCTGAAACAACTATCAGACAGTGTTATAACAGCACATTTTAATCCAGTTAAATCTTCCTCGTAATCAGATTTTCCACCTTTTTTAGATACCAGTCTAATATCTCCTATTTTCATGTTCTTATCAAAGGCTTTTAGCATGTCATACACATTTAACAGTGCTGCTGAAACAGCTGTTAAAGCTTCCATTTCCACTCCTGTTCTTCCAACACATTTAACTTCAGCAGTAACATAAACACCGTCTTCTTCCAACTTTGTATCAATTAAAACATGGTCAATCATTATGTTATGGCAAAATGGAAGTATATCTGGTGTTCTTTTTGCCCCAAAAATACCTGCCATTTGAGATGCTGAAAGAACATCACCTTTTGGCACTTGATTATTTTTTATCATTTCTATGCTCTCTTTAGAGAGATAGATTTTACCTTCTGCCTTAGCAGTTCTTATAGTCTCAAATTTATTTGAAACATCTACAGGTTTAAATCCCATTAGCAATCCTCCAATATTTAGTTTTCCCATTAATTATACTGAAAATATAATTTTAGATTTATGATATAATACTAATTTCTGATAAATACCCAAAGGAGGCTTGAATTATGGCTATATGTCAAATATGCGGAAAAAAAACTGCCCACGGAAATAGAGTTGCCCACTCTGCAACAAAAACAAAAAGAACATGGAAACCAAACTTACAAAGAGTTAGAGTAAGATTAAGTGATGGAACAGTGAAAAGAATATATGTTTGCACAAAATGTATGAAAGCTGGTAAAGTGATAAAAGCAATATAGTTCATCTTAAGGGGGTTTTACCCCTTTTGATACAATATGAAAATTCTACCAAAAAGTGAGCTTTTACCAGCGATTGAAAAACTATTTCAACAAACAAGAAAAAGTATAAAATTATCTTCTGCCTGGTTAAAAGGTGAACTCTTAGAAAGATTAATATCTAATTCAAAAAAAAATCTGCATATCCAGGTAATCATAAGAGCATCTTCTTTAGAAGATTTACTTACAACTGACGAAATTTTATTTAAAATAGCCCAAAATAGCAACATCCAGATATATTTGCATCCTTCCCTTCATTCTAAATTTTTCATATTTGACGATAAATATGCCATTGTTGGTTCTTCTAATCTAACCTTTTCAGGAATATGTCAGGATGGTAATGAAGAGACAGATATTTTTATAGATGATAAAACCTTAGTCAGCCAGCTCATAGACCTTTTTGAAAGTTTAAAAGATAAATCTGTTACGGTAGATGATATAAAAGGTTTCGTAGTTTCTTCTGACGGAAGTTCATCATCTAATCTTGTTCTTTTGGATGAAAGTATAATAGAAAACAACTTTTTAACATTCAAAAAAGAAGATAAAACAGTTATATCTCGAGTATCATCTATATTATCTATCCCTGTAAATTCTCTTTCTATCTCTGATAATAAACTTTCTATGTCCCTTTTAGAAGATGTTGAAAACATATCAAAACTATTTTCAAAACACCAAAAAAACTGGCAAAAAAGTGCATTTTTTGGATACTTTAATGAAAAACAAGCACTAAAGGTTGCAAAACTAGAAAATCTGTGTGTACTGGATGAAAATTCCATAGAGAATGAAGCTAAACTCCAACCTGTACTCACACCACTTGAAGTTGGTGATATGGCAACTGTTGATGACAAGCTTATAGAAAAAGTTTTCAATATGAACCATGCAGGATATGAAATGTCTATGCCAGTAAAATTTGGAAAAGTACTAAATACAGATTTAGATGCAAAACTGGACTTTGAAAAAATAACTTCTATGCATATGGCTGTTATAGGAATTACAGGAAGTGGTAAAACCACATTTGTAAAAAGGGTTATAGAGAATTTAAGTTATGATGTGCATTTATTTATTTTTGATTTATACAATGAATATTCTTCCTTTCCAAATGCAACTACAGTAAACATACCATCCACAATATTTCCTATAACTTACGAGAACATACGTGAAATATTCAGAACTTATGGAATAACTTTTCAAGAAAAAACAAAAGAAGAAAAATATATAGCAGGGCTACTAAGAAGATACCTAAAACCAGATGCTGATTTTATAGAATATAAAAATAAAAATCTGGATGAAATCCTAAAATCCTGTATAAACCTTATAAAAGAAGATATAACCTTAAAAGCTGAACTGATATACCTTTTAGATATACTAAAATCAGATTACGGCTCTAAAGCAATTTCAAATCAAAAAAGTATCTTAAATCTTATAAAGAAGGCAGTTAATAACAAAAATAAATTTCTGATTTTCAACTTTTCAGAAGTAGAAGACCAGCAATCCAAAACAAATTTAGCTGGAATAATTTTAAAAGAGATATTTAAAAAAGCAAAAAAACAAAAAGGAAAATACACAGTAGTATTAGAAGAAGCTCATAACTTTGCTCCAGAGAAAGCAGCTTATGATGTATCTCCATCTAAAGATAACCTTGCATTTTCAATGGCACGGAAAATAGCCCTTGAAGGTAGGAAACTCAACTTAGGGCTTATAGCTATAACTCAAAGGCCGGCGAATATAAGTAAGTATGTCCTATCTCAGCTAAATACACAGGTTATACTTAAACTTGCAAATAAAAACGATCTGGAAGCTGTATCTGTCTTTTTTGAAGAAAATAAGAAAGAAATCTTTGATACACTACCTTATTTAAAGCCAGGCTATCTTTATATAACAGGATTAGCAGTTCCTTTTGGATTTATGGCAAAAATAAAACTTGGATGAATTGAAATTTTAGTTTAATTTACTAAATTATCCACAATTAAAAACAAAAAAAGGGGAACCAGTCATGTTTATAGATAAAGCCAAAATTTACGTAAAAGGTGGAGACGGTGGAAACGGGTGCGTTGCATGGAGAAGAGAAAAATTTGTACCGATGGGAGGCCCAGCAGGAGGTAATGGTGGAAAAGGTGGTGATGTTATTCTAAAAGCTGATAGCAGAATGCAAACATTGTATGATTTTAAACTTCAAAAACATTTCAAAGCAGAAAGAGGAAAACACGGTTCAGGTTCCAATAAACACGGAAAAAACGCAGAAGACCTTATTATAAAAGTTCCTGTAGGAACAGTCGTAAAAGATGCAGAAACTGGACAGATAATAGCTGATTTAACAGAAGATGGGCAAGAGGTAGTTGTTGCTAAAGGAGGTAAAGGTGGAAGAGGAAACGCTGCATTTAAAAGTGCAACTAATCAGGCTCCTGACTATGCAGAGGAAGGAGAAAAAGGAGAAGAGAAATGGTTGGAACTTGAGCTTAAACTTATTGCAGATGTTGGAATAATAGGTTTTCCAAATGCTGGTAAATCAACATTAATATCAGTTTTATCAAATGCTAAACCAAAAATAGCTGATTATCCATTTACTACATTATCTCCTGTTTTAGGTGTAGTTAATTTAGATATAGGAAAATCCCTAGTTTTAGCAGATATCCCAGGATTAATTGAAGGAGCCTCACAGGGAGCAGGTTTGGGACATGAATTTTTAAGACATATAGAAAGAACAAAATTCTTGATACATATGATTGATATTTCAGATTTTGCAGAAAAAGACCCCTTAGAAGCATTTAAAGCAATTAACGAAGAACTTAAAAACTATAATCCTGAGCTATTAAAGAAACCACAAATTGTCGTCGGAAATAAAATAGATTTAGTTGAAGATAAATCAAAAATAGCAAAACTCAAACAAGAATTTAACAAGATGGGATACAAGTTTATACCTGTGTCACTGGCCACATTAGAAGGTGTAGATAATTTGAAAAAAGAGCTTGCAAATATATATGAACTAGTTAATAAAGGATAAAACTCCAGTCTGTTATAATGTTAATAGGAATAACTTAACGGAGTATAAAGTGGCACAAGCCTATATAAAGCCATTAGAAAACCCTCTTTCTTACGAGCTGTTTGGAATAAAGTTTAAAAATCCAGTATGGACTGCGTCTGGATGCTTCTCTTATGGGTTAGAAGTAGCAGAGAATTTATATGATATCTCACAACTGGGGGCGGTGGTTGTAAAAGGATTATCCTACAAGCCACGTACAGGAAATCCACCACAAAGAATAGTAGAAACACCAGCTGGAATGCTAAACTCAATAGGACTTCAAAATCCTGGGGTAGAATACTTTGCTCAAAGCATACTTCCAAAACTTAAAAAATATAATACTGTAATAATAGCCAATGTTTTTGGTGAAGATGAAGATGAATATTTAAAGGTCGCAGAATTTCTGGACAAAACAGATGGTGTAAATGGATTAGAGCTAAATGTTTCTTGTCCAAATGTAAAGAAAGGAGGAATAGCTTTTGGTTCTGACCCAGAAACCTTATATAACCTGGTAAAGAAACTAAAAGATATAACTGGTAAACCTCTTCTTGTTAAATTAAGTCCCAATGTTACAGATATAACCGAAACAGCACAAGCCTGTGTTGATGCAAAAGCCGATGGTCTTGTTTTAATAAATACACTTTTAGGTATGGCAATCGATGTAAATAAGGAAGAGCCTATCTTAGCTACAAAAACTGGAGGTTTGTCAGGGCCAGCAATACTGCCTATAGCTGTTAGAATGATATATCAGGTCTTTGAAAAATTTGGAACATCAATTCCTATAATAGGAGTTGGAGGAATAACAACACACGAAGACGCCCTACAGCATATTCTGGCAGGTGCAGTAGCTGTACAGATTGGAACAGCAAATTTCTATGACCCATACTCACCTTTGAAAGTAATAGAAGGACTTGAAAATCACATTAAAAGCAAAAATTACCGTCATATATTAGAATTAGTAGGAAAGGCTCATAAACTAAAACTTAATTAAAGGAGGCATAGATGTCTAAATTCCCAGAATTCATATATAGCGATGAAAATCTACATGAGCTAAAAGAAAAAGTATTAAATCAGATAGAAGAAAATAAAAAGAAAATAGCAGAGCTTCTAAAAATAGAAAACAAAACATATACTAACTTTGTTAAACCTTACGATATACTTAATGTAGAACTTGGTAAGCTATTTCAGCCAATAGCACATCTTAACTATGTAAAAAATTCACCGATAACCCAGGAAATTTACAGCAGTCTACTCCCGATACTAACAGAGTATTACACTGATTTATCCCAAAACGAAGAGATATATAAGGCTTTTAAAGAAATATACGAAAAAGAAGCACCAAACCTAAATTATCAACAAAAAAAAGTACTAGAAGATGCCATTAGAGATTTTGAACTTTCAGGGGTTTCCCTTCCAGAAGAAAAAAGAAATAAAGTAAAACAGATAAATATAAAACTTTCAAACCTTCAAAATAGTTTTGCCCAGAATTTACTGAATGCAACTAATAGCTATGAAATGATAATAGAAGATTATGAAGATGTAAAAGAACTACCCGAAACAGACCTTGAAACAGCAAAAGAAGAAAGAAACGGAAAAACAGTTTATAAATTTACTCTACACCAACCTTCCTATATAGCGTATATGACATATGGTTCAAATAGAGAGAAAAGAGAAGAGCTTTACAGAGCTTACTCTACCAGAGCTCCAGAGAATGACAAAATACTGGAAGAAATACTTGCATTAAGACATGAAAAAGCAACTTTACTTGGATTTAAAAACTATGCTGAGCTTTCACTCACAACTAAAATGGCAGCTTCACCCGAAGAAGTTATAGAGTTTTTGAGGTATCTGGCAAAAGAAAGTAAACCAAAAGCAGAAGAAGAGTTTAAAGAATTAAATGACTTTGCTAAAAAACACGGTTTTCAAGATGAAATTCAAGCATATGATTTTGCCTACTGGGCTGAAAAATTAAAGAAAGAAAAAATAAACGTAAATGACGAAGAATATAAACCATATTTTGAAAAATCTCAGGTAGTTCAGGGACTTTTCGAGTTCTTAAAAAGACTTTTCAAACTAAATTTTGAAAAAGTAGATGCTCCGGTATGGGATGAAACTGTTGATGTATTTCATGTATATAAAGACGGAAACCTAATAGGAAGATTATACATGGATTTAGAAGCCCGTGAAGGAAAAAGAGATGGGGCATGGATGGACGAGTGGATACCACACTACATAGATTTAGAAGGTAAAACAGTTTTACCAGTTGCCCATATTGTTGCAAATTTTGCCCCTTCATCAAAAGAAGTTCCATCTCTTTTAAGACCTTATGATGTAGAAACATTGTTCCACGAAATGGGACACGCTTTACATCATCTGCTAAGTAAAGTAGAAGAACCATCCGTAAGTGGAACATCTGGCGTGGAATGGGATGCTGTAGAATTTCCATCTCAATTTTTGGAACAATTTGCATATGAACCATCTGTTTTAAAAACTTTTGCAAAGCACTACAAAACAGGAGAACCTATGCCTGAAGAGATGATAAAAAGACTTAAGAAAAATAAAACGTTTCTTTCAGGTCTTGCAATGGTAAGGCAGTTAGAATTTGCACTTTTTGACATGCTCATTCATCTGAACAAGTACACAGCAAAAGAAGTACAGGAAATATTAGATAAAGTAAGGGAAGAAGTTGCAGTTATAAAACCTCCTAAATATAATAAATTCCAGTGGTCATTCAGTCATATATTTGCCGGTGGATATGCAGCAGGCTATTACAGCTATAAATGGGCTGAAGTTTTATCTGCAGATGCATACTTTATATTTGTTGATAATGGAATTTATAATGATGAAGTTGCTGAGAGCTTTTATGAAGAAGTACTATCTAAAGGTGGAAGTAAGCCTGCAAAAGAGATATTTAAAAGTTTTGCAGGTAGAGAACCAGATAAAGATGCAATACTTAAATTAGCTGGAATAAAGGAGTAAGAAAATGTCTATAACCCCTTACACAATTGAAATGATATTTATCTATAGTATGGTTGCAATTTTCATTGGTAGTTTATTTGCTTTTATATATAAAGAAATTAAAAAAGGAGGCGATGAAGAATGATTGTAGTAATGACAAAATTTCCAATTAATGAGCAATATGCTAAAGATTTTGAGGAAAAAGCAATTAAAGAATTTGGCGAAAAGGGATTGACAGACCAGGAAGGTTTCATAAAAATGAATGTGCTTAAACCTGTAAAATTCCCTCCAGACAGCAAAAACAATACATTTATTATTGAAACTTACTGGAAAGATATGGAAAGTTTCATGAAATACACCCAAAGTGAAGCTTTCAAAGAAGCACACAAAAATCCACCACCACAGGAATGGTTTACAGGCAGACCAACTGTTGAAGTGTATGAAGTAATCAAAGAAAAATAGTTAATATACTTGAAATCACTAAAATTATAGGTTATTTTTATTAAGCTAATAAAACAGTGTTTGATTTAGGAGCAAGAGCGATGGATGGTTATTTTTCGCTTGTAATATTCTTTCTGGCAGCAACAATTGTTGGAGTGGCGTTACTAGTAATAAATAGATTAATTGCACCAAATAAACCAGACCCACTTCAAGATTATCCATATGAGTGTGGTGTTCCACTTTATGACAAAACAGCACAGACTACATTAGACCAAAAGTATTACCTTTTAGGCCTATTACTTGTTTTATTTGACCTTGAAGCTGCTTTTGTTTTTCCATGGGCAGTTGTTTATAAAATGTTTGTAAGTATTAATGCAGGTTTAATATTTATTGAGATGTTCTTATTCTTAACAATACTTATATTTGGATTTATTTACGCCTGGAAAAAAGGAGCGTTATCATGGCAATAATGAACAACAATGGAATAATATTAACTACAGCTGAAGAAGTTCTAAGCTGGGGAAGAAGGAATTCCCTCTGGCCAGTATCAATTGGTCTTGCATGCTGTGCTATAGAAATGATGCATACTGCTGCATCAAGATTTGACACAGATAGATTAGGAATAATTTTTAGAGGCTCTCCAAGACAGTCTGACGTTTTAATTGTTGCAGGAACTGTTGTAAATAAAGTAGCTCCAATGCTTAAACTTATATACGATCAAATGCCAGACCCTAAATGGGTTATATCTATGGGTGGTTGTGCTTCAGGAGGAGGACCTTTCCCTACATATTCAACTTTACAGGGGGCAGAAAGAATAATACCTGTTGATGTTTATGTTCCAGGTTGCCCACCAACTCCTCAAGCCCTTTTATGGGGAATACTTGAACTTCAAAAGAAAATAAAAGCTTACAAAGAAGGAAAAGAATTCAAAGAAATCCCAGTCAAACAAGCTAATCCTTCTTTCCCTATAAAAAAGTAAGACCCATATAGTCTTATTTTGGGGTTTCTAAATTGCTCTGGATAGAATGGGAGAGTATAGCTTTTTTAGAAAAAAAATTTCCATCTTTACGTTATAAAAAAAATAAAGAACTACCTTTTATAGAAATATCTAAAGAAGAGTTAATCCCTTTTCTTAAAGAGATAAAGGAAAATCCAGAACTTAAATTTAAGATGTTCATAGATTTTACTATAGTTGATTATCCTCTTCACAGTCCAAGGTTTCAAGGCGTTTATTTTCTATACTCCCCTATACTTAAAAAAAGAATATGCATAAAAACTTGGGCAGAAGATGATAAATTACCTTCTTTAACAAAGCTCTGGAAAGGTGCTAAATGGGCTGAAAGAGAAGCATATGACATGTTTGGAGTAACCTTTGAAGGTCATGATAATCTGGTAAGGATGTTCATGTGGGAAGGTTATCCCTATTATCCACTAAGAAAAGACTTTCCAAAGGAAGGAATAAAAGATACATATTTGCCATCTTTAAATGAAAGACCTGGAGAATTCCCCTCTCATGACTATGAAGAGTACCATACAGCTTTACCAACCTTAGAAGATTTAGAAAAAACTGAAAAATCAAGGATTCCAAAAAAGCAGGCTCAAATTGTGTTAAACTGGGGACCTTTACATCCAGGGACACACGGAACAATATGGTGTTTAGTTGATTTAGATG
>CAZEYS010000010.1:0-34803 GCA_964516095.1 uncultured Aquificales bacterium | reverse complement strand
TGCTTGGCCTTGTGAAAATGGATTTCTTGGGTTTAAAAACGCTTACGGAACTAGATTATATGAAAAAACTTATAAAAGAAAGACATGGGGTAGAACTTAATTTCTTAGAACTTGGATTTGACGACCCTAACGTTTACAGGCTTCTCCAGTCTGGAAAAACAACAGGTGTATTTCAGCTTGAAAGTAAAGGAATGCAAAATCTACTAACAAGGTTAAAGCCTGATAAATTTGACGAAATTATAGCTATCTTAGCTCTTTTTAGACCAGGACCGTTAATGTCTGGAATGGTAGACGACTTTATCGAAAGAAAGCATGGTAGAAAGCCAGTAGAGTACCCATTTGAAGAAGTAAAAGATATATTAGAAGAAACATATGGAATTATAGCCTATCAAGAGCAAATCATGTTTATAGCCAACAGACTTGCAGGATTTACCATGGCAGAAGCAGATACACTTAGAAAAGCTATTGGTAAGAAAAAAGCAGATTTAATGGCTAAAATGAAAGACAGGTTTGTAAACGGGGCCGTTGAGAGAGGATTTGATAAAGAAAAGATTACTAAACTGTGGGATGATATTGAAAAATTTGCATCATACTCTTTTAATAAATCCCACTCTACAGCATATGCTTATCTTACATACTGGACTGCATATATTAAAACATACTATCCTGAAGAATTTTTTGCAGTTAAGCTAACAACAGAGAAAAATGACGACAAGTTTTTGAACATACTAAACGATATGAAGGATTTCGGAATAAAACTTTTACCACCACACATAAATTATTCAGATGCAGAGTTTAAAATAGAAAAAGAAAAACAAATAAGATTTGGACTTGCAAGAATAAAAAATGTCGGTGAAACATCTGCAAAAGAAATTGTAAAAGAAAGAAACTGCAATGGAGAGTACCAGGATATTTTTGATATCGCAGAGAGAATAGATTCTAAACATCTTAATAAAAGAGTGTTAGAAGCATTAATAAAATCTGGAGCTTTTGATTTTACTGATGTTGACAGAGGTATACTTCTTGCAAACATAGATAAAGCCTTATCAGCTGGTCAAAAACAGAGAGAGAGTAAACAAACAGGTCAAAGCTCATTATTCGGTTTAATGACCCAAACACAGCCACAGGCGGTAGCCACATTAACTTATGAGAAAGGAGAAACTTTAACTGAAAGAGAAAAATTGGACTTTGAAAGGGAAGTGTTAGGATTTTATCTAAGTGGTCATCCTTTGAAAGCCTATCAAAAAGAATTAGCAGGGAAAGTACTACCTATAAATACACTCCTAAATAAATCATCAAGAGATAGGGTTAAAATAGCAGGTGTAATTTCAAATCTAAAAAAGAAAAAAACCAGAGCTGGTAATACTATGGCAATTTTACAAGTACAGGATGAAACAGGAATAATAGATGTCAGGGCTTTTCCAGATAAAATGGAAGATACTTCAGTTTTAGAGGAAAACAAACTTGTAATAGTGGAAGGTAGTCTGGATATAAATGAAGAGCAAGAAACAGCTTCTATAAATGCCCATAATATAATACCTATTGAAAATATAAATCGTGAAGTAAAATACGTAAGATTTTTACTTACAAAGCAAGATGTTGAAAGTGGTATCGCTGAAAAGATAAGAGACATATGCAAAAAGCACAACGGAGATAAAGAGGTAATAATAGAAATTTCAGAAAAAGGCAACTTTTGGTGTGAAATTGCCACACATTCAAATTATCATGTAAATATAACCGATGAATTCAAGCAAGAGCTTTCTAAAGTTTTACCTCCAGAAAAATATATCTTTGAATAAGATATTACTGTTTTTTTAACAATTTTAAAAACTCTTCAAATGGGACAGGTGGTGAAAATAGATACCCCTGTCCTATATCACAACCGAGACCTTTTAAATAAATCCACTGCTCATTATATTCTATACCTTCAGCTACTACTTTTAGTCCCATTATCTTTCCTATACTTATTATTACCTTTACAAGCTCGTTATCATTTTCGTTTTGAAGTAAATCTTTTATAAAAGAACGGTCTATCTTAATTTCTGAAGATGGTATTATCTTTAAATACTTTAAAGAAGAATAACCAGTTCCAAAATCATCTATAGAAACAGCAAAGCCCATTTCTCTAATAGCATTCAGCATCTTTATATTTTTTTGAGGGTTTTTCATGGTTTCTGTTTCTGTGATTTCTATAATAACATTGCCCGAAGGCACTTTATACTTGGCTGCTAATTCCCATAGTTTTCTAGGACAGCTTTCATATTTTAACTGCTCAAAAGACATATTTATCGCAATTTTAAAATCTGGGTTTTTATCTATAATCTTACCAGCATACTCTAAAGCTTTTTCGGTTATTATACAACCTGCCTCAAACATTAAGTCAGCTTCTACAAGAGCAGGTATAAATTCAGAAGGAGGTACTTTCTTCCATCTGGCTAAAGCTTCGGCTCCTATAATTTCTCCTGTTTTTAAATCTACTTTGGGTTGGAAATAAACATCGAATTCTCTAAACTGTATAGCCCTTTTGAGCTGTGAAATAAGATTTACTTTCTTTTTTATTCTTTCGTTTAATTCTTTATTGAAAAAGTATATCTCGTTACTTCCTTTCTTTTTTGCAAGTTTGAGAGAGATTTCGGCATTGGCTATAAGATCTTCTACACTCTCAGCATCATCTGGAAATATTGTAAATCCAATGTTATAGTTTAGATAAATTTCCTTCTTATTGATAGTAAAAGGTTTTCTTAATATTTCCTTTAATGTTTCTAAAGTCCAGTATGATAATATGTCAGCTATATTCATATCCTTTATAGCTACTGCAAATTCATCTGAACCGTACCTGGCTATAATATCTGCCATGTGCAACTTTATCAGTAATCTATTGGAAAATTCCTTAAGAATTTTATCTCCTGCTTCTTTTCCATAAGTATCGTTTATTTCGGTAAAGTTAAATACATCAAGTAATATTAAAGCTACTTTTTCATTATGTTTTTTAGCACTTCTTATAAGTTCATCTAATTTATCTTTAAAAAGCTCTCTATTTGGTAGTCCTGTAAGCTGGTCAAAGTTTTCAATATAGTAAAGTTTCTCTTCCAGTTCTTTCTTTTCAGTTATATCTATGAATGTAGAAAGACCAGCATACTCTCCATTGAAAATAATTGTAGAAGCGTTTAGGTATATCCATTTTGTGAGACCATCTTTGGCTCTAATAGGAAGAATATCTGAATATATAAACTCTTCACCTTTTAAACGCCTATGTATATTTTCCTTAATTTGGAGTTTATAAGGCTCATCCAACAGATCCCACACATACATTTTTTTTAACTCTTCTTCTGTATAGCCTATCTTTTCAATAAAGCCTTTATTTACATACAAAAATTTTTCTTTGTAAATAGCAAAACCAATTTCTGATTGATTTATTATTGATTCGATAATCTGCTCTTTTTCCTTAAGCTGGGTTATGTCCTGTTTTATACCTACAAAGTATGTTTTACCGTTTAATTCTATTTTATAGGCTGTCAGATAGCAATGAATTAATTTTCCATCTTTTCTTTTACATTTTACTTCTCCAAAAAAGTATCCATTTTCTTTTAGAGCCGAGTACACCTTTTGAAAATCTTCTCCAAGGTATATTTCAGGTGTTTTGTTTTTTAAGTCTTCAAAAGAATACCCAAGAAGCTTTACATGGGCTTTGTTGATAGAAATATATTTACCCTTATCGTCAGTAATACCTATTGAATTTAAAGACCTTTCATATATTTCTTTAAATAAATTTTTCCCTATCTGATTGTTGCTTTTAATTTTAAACTTCTCCAAAAAAAGATGTTAAACAATAATAATAATAAATATGCCTATATATTTTCAATTGTTAAATTTAACATTCTCAGTCATGCCACGCATTATAATCCACAGGTTTCATAAACCACATTTGGTAAAGAGAAATTATAATCATTACTGCAGATGCAGAAAAGTATCCAAAACCACCGATTATTACGAAATAAGCAAAGTTAGGCCAAAATTTTGTCAGCCACCATGCTGATATATCTATTAATTGAAAAGCAAAAGGGGTAAATATCAATATTGATTTAATTATTTTGTTAATTCCAACTGAAAACGAAAATATAAACCCAAGAAGCATAAATATAAATGCCATTCCAAAAAGATGAATATGGGAAAGTCTTGTCAATTGTTGTATACTTGCCCCAGTATCAACCTTTGCGTACTCTTTTAATACTTCTTTCTTAGTTAAATCTGGTATAGAAGGAATAACTCCGTGGCATTTTGCACATCTATTTTGGATTATTGGTTTGATTTTTGTTTCATACTCATTGTCTGGTGCTCCTTTTCTAACCCATTTAATTAGAAGTGCTCTTTCTTCTGGTGTGGCATAGTTTTTCATAGGACCATTTAATGCTTTTTCAAGTTTAGAACCTGTTCTATTTCCATAATAACTGTAAACAATATCTTCTACAGATACTCCAAATTTACCGTCTGCCATACCATGTGTAAGTAAGATTTGAAGTCCTGCAATAATAAGCCCTATTCCTATAACTATAAGATATCCAGTGAAAAGCACTTTTACATGAATTGCCAGTTTTGTTAAATTTAACCAACCACCTTTGTCTAATCCGTTTTTCATAATACTCCTCCCATTTTTATTTCAATGTCAATTTGTATATTTCCCTTTTAGATAAATTGTATTTTTCAGAAAGAATCTTAGATATCTCTTTGGAAGAAAATCCTTTCTCTTTTAAATGCTGAATTTCCTGACTTAATATAGCCAAATCTACTTCTTCTTTTTCATGTGGATGGCAGATAATTACAAATTCTCCTTTTTGTTTATCAGGATTAGATTCTAATATCTTAATAATTTCAGAGGCTTTCCCTCTGAAAAACTCTTCATGTATCTTAGTTAGTTCTTTAGCTACTACAACTGGAGAGTTTGGAAGAATTTTATCTATTAATTTAAGAGTCTTGAGAACTCTCTTTGGACTTTCATATAAAATAAATGTTATTCCTATTTTTTTTAAATTATTGATTTCTTCTTCTTTCTTCTTTTCTCTGTTTGGCAAAAATCCTACAAACAAAAATCTGTCTGAAGGAAGACCAGATGCAGATAAAGCCACAGCTCCAGCAAATGGACCTGGAATAGGAGAAACTTTTATCCCATTTTCCCATGCAAGTTTTACTAATCTATAACCTGGGTCTGATATACATGGAGTTCCTGCATCAGAAACAAGGGCTACATCTTCTTTTTTCAGTATTTCTACTATTTTTTTAGCAGCCTGTTCTTCGTTATGTTCATGGTAAGAAATCAGTATTTTATTCTCTATGCCATAATGTGTTAAAAGTTTTTTTGTAACTCTTGTATCCTCACAGGCTATGTATTTGACAGATTTTAAAACTTTTAAAGCTCTCAGTGAAATATCTTCTAAATTTCCAATTGGCGTTGCAACTATGTATAATTGAGCCATTACTTTCTATATACTTTTATATACTGGATACTATCATTTTTATATCTAAAAAGAAGTCCTTCCTCATACTCTGAGTGTTTTAAATCTGCTCTTATTACTCTTTGGCTGTAGGCTGGTATAGAAAAGTTTTTTATAACTTTTGTAAATAGTTTTCCCTTTATAACAAGGTCTATATCATTGAAATCTATCGGTGTGTTATTTTTGATAACGAAATACGGAGTTAGCTTGTTTTTATAAGCCAGGTAGTGAATTTTATAAATTATCCCTTTTACAGGATATATTATCTTAATGATTTTTTCTCCAATGTTTTTTGAGTATATCTTTAAATTAACTGTTGGGGAGAATGTTTCACTGAATTTTCCTTTTAAAGAAATTTTCCCTGGAAATTTAGGAAATGTTGTAATAACAAGCCCCTTAGATGTATTTATAAGTATGTTATCTCCTTGGATATCTACAACCCTACCTACTATAAATCTGCCTTCTCCTTCTACAGAAACTGTTTTGCCTTTTAAATTTTCTTTCCAGTTTTTAGAGTAGTTGTTTATTACATAGCTTACTAAATAACCGTCTTTAAGAGAAACCCTTAAAAATCTTGTGTTGATGATAGGAAGAAGATTGATAGGTCCTATAACATTTTCACCTTCTGCCAGCATAAATTTTTCTTCCTGCACATAGGTACAATTTCCATCTTTTTTCACTATAAGTTTATCAGCAAATGAGAATGAAAACGTTGCAAGTAATAAAAAAATAAAAAACTTACTCTTCATAATACTCAGCTCCACCGTGTTTAGTTTCCCATACAACAACTTTTTGTAAAGAAGGATACTTTTCCTTTATTTTTTCGTATAGATACTTTGCTACATTTTCGGCACTTGGAGAAAAATCATAAATATCATTCATACATTTGTAATTTGGCAGTATTTCATCTAAAAATTTATCTATTTCTACAAAATCAAATCCCATTCCACCCTTATCTAACTTATCGGCTCTTATAAATACCTCAACTTCCCATGTATGTCCATGCAGAGGTTCAGGTTTTCCATGATAATCAGTTAAAAAATGTGCTGCTTGAAACTCCTTTCTAACTCTTACTATGTAAGGCATTTTACACTCCTGTTTAGATAATGGCAGAATGCAACGGCAATTGCATCTGCTTCATCATTGGTTTTTGTTTTTATATTAAATAATTTTTCGACCATTAGTTCAACGTCCTCTTTAGTTGCCCAGCCATAGCCTGTAATAGCATTCTTTACCTGCTGAGGTGTGTACTCAAAAACTTTTAGGTTATTTTGAACTGATAAAAGTAATATTACACCTCTTACTTCACCAAGTCTTATAAGAGATTGAGGGTTTTTACCAAAAAATGAAGATTCTAAAACCAGTTCTTCAGGAGAGTACCTTTCTACTAAAGATATAAGACCTTCGTATATAGTCTTTAGATTGTCTGGTTTTGTACGGCACTTTAACGTACCAGAGGCTAATACATGTGGTTTTTTACCTTTTATATCAAGCACACAATAACCTGTTTTATAATTTCCCGGGTCTACACCTAAAATTATCATTCTGAGACTTTTTCCATAAGCTCATTGGACATATCAAAGTTAGAATAAACCTTCTGTACATCATCCTGGTCTTCTAAAGCATCTAAGAGCTTCATTAACTTTTCAGCTGTTTCCTGGTCTTTTATTTCCACAGTTGTAGTTGGTATTTTCGTAAGTTCAGCTTTTTCAATAGGAACATTCTGTTTTTCAAGTTGCTCTTTTACTGAATAAAGGTCCGAAGGGGCAGTTCTTATTTCATAGTAAGATTCATCTTCGGTTATTACATCTTCTGCTCCTGCTTCTATAGCTTTTTCAAAAATCTCCTCTTCTGAAATTCCCTCTTTAGGAACAAGAATTACTCCTTTATCTTCAAATAAGAATGAAACACATCCAGATGACCCTAAATTTCCTCCATGTTTTGAAAAGATATGTCTAATTTCACCTGTAGTTCTATTTCTGTTGTCTGTTACACATTCTACTATAATAGCTACTCCTTCTGGCCCATAACCTTCATAAGTTACTTCTTCGTAGTTTACTCCTTCTAATTCTCCTGTCCCTCTTTTTATAGCCCTTTCAATATTTTCAGCAGGCATATTATGTTCCTTGGCTTTTTCTATTGCAATTCTTAATCTTGGATTAAATTCTGGGTCCCCACCACCTTGTCTTGCAGCAACTGTTATTTCTCTTATTAGCTTTGTGAATATTTGACCTCTTTTGGCATCCATCTTGGCCTTTTTATGTCTTATGTTATGCCAGTTACTATGTCCAGCCATGTTAAACCTCCACAATTTAAGTCTTTTAAATTTATTATATAATATACATTCCATCTAAATTTTAAAGTATAATTTTACTTTAAACACAATTTTTTTCAGGAGGACTTTAAATTGTATAAAGTCTTAATCACAGATCACCTTTCAACCAAAGGAATTGAAATACTCAATAATGAACCAGACATAGAAGTTGATTACGAGCCAGAAATTCCATTTGAAGAACTGCTTGAAATTATAAAAGATTATGATGCTATTATAACACGTAGTAGAACACCTGTTAATAAAGAACTTCTTGAAAGGGCTGAGAAGTTAAAGGTAGTAGGTAGAGCAGGGGTTGGTGTAGATAACGTGGATTTAGAAGAGTGCTCTAAAAGAGGAATACTTGTAGTCAATACTCCAGGAGCAAACACAGTTGGTGCTGCAGAACTTACTATGGCACATCTATACACAATCCTTAGAAGACTACATCTTGCCCATGAAGACATGTTAAGAGGGAACTGGAATAGAAAAAAATTTATGGGTGAGGAACTAAACGGAAAAGTTGTTGGTATTATAGGTCTTGGAAATGTAGGCTCACAGGTTGCTATTAGATGTAAAGCTTCAGGAGCAGATGTTATAGCTTATGACCCATATATTCCACGGGAAAAAGGAGAAAGACTTGGTGTTGAGCTTGTCGATACATTAGAAGAGCTTCTAAAAAGGTCTGACATAATTTCCTTACATTGTCCACTAACAGAAGAAACAAAAGGTATGATTGGAAGTAAAGAATTCGAAATTATGAAAGACGGTGTTTATTTTGTTAACTGTGCACGGGGTGGTATAGTAGATGAAGATGCAATGTACGAATATATGAAAAAAGGCAAATTTGCAGGAATTGGCTTGGATGTTTTTTCTAAAGAGCCTCCTGATGATAGAATAAGAAGACTATTTGAATTTGATAATATAAGTCTTTCTCCTCACATAGGGGCAAACACATACGAATCACAGGATAATGTTGCAGTTAAAGTAGCGCAGCAAGTAATAAACGCTTTAAAAGGAAGATTTGTAGAGACAGCTGTAAATGCTCCATTCACAATAACAGAAGGGCTTTCAAACGTTAAAGCCTATCTTGAACTTGCTGAAAAGCTTGGAAACTTCTTAACCCAGTATGCTGGAGGCAATTTTAAAGAGATAATTGTTGAGGTTAGAGGAGATATAAAAGAATATTTAGAACCTATTACAGCTTATGTTTTAAAAGGATTTTTATCTCCTATTTTAGATATTCCAGTAAATATTATAAATGCTCCTTATATAGCTAAAGAAAGAGGAATAAAAGTTACCAAAATAACAAAAGAAGAAGGTGAAAACTTTAAAGATTTTATAAAGATAACTGCAAAAGATGATGATACAGAAAGAGTAGTAGGAGGAACTGCCTTTTACGGAAAAATACCAAGAATAATGCTTATAGATAATTACTGGATAGATATAGAACCACAAGGTGTTATTCTTGTTTTTGAAAATCAAGATGTTCCAGGCGTTATTGCTAAAATCGGAGAAATACTTGCAAGACACAATATAAATATTGCAGGATTTAGACTTGGAAGAATTGAAAAAGGAAAAATAGCCCTTGGAGCCTTGCAATTAGATGACAAAATAAATAAAGTTATACTTGAAGAGATACAAGAAATTCCAGAGGTTTTAAAGGCAAAAGAAATAATTCTATAAATGGAGGATTAAAATGTCAGTGAAAGTTGCAATTAATGGTTTTGGAAGAATAGGAAGAAACTTTTTCAGAGCGTGCCTTGGAATTGATGACATTGAGATAGTAGGTATTAACGATTTAACAGATGCTCACACTTTGGCACATCTTTTGAAATATGACTCTGTTCACGGAGTTTTAGATGATATAGAAATATCAGCTGAGGAAAATGCTATTGTTATAAATGATAATCCTATTCAGGTAACTGCAATTAAAGACCCTTCCCAATTACCATGGAAAGAATTAGGTGTAGATATAGTTATTGAATCAACTGGGGTTTTCAGAGATAGAGAAGGTGCAAGTAAACATCTTCAGGCTGGAGCAAAAAAGGTAATTATATCAGCTCCTGCTAAAAATCCAGATATAACAGTTGTTCTTGGAGTAAACGAGGAAAATTACGACCCAGATGCACATAATATAATATCTAATGCATCATGTACAACCAACTGTCTTGCTCCAATCGCCAAAATTTTAGACAAAGAGTTTGGAATAGTAAACGGTTATATGGTAACAGTTCATGCCTATACAAATGACCAGCGTATATTAGACCTTCCTCACAAAGACTTAAGAAGAGCAAGAGCAGCGGCTATCAACATAATTCCAACTACAACTGGTGCTGCTAAAGCAGTTGGAGAAGTTTTACCACAACTGAAAGGTAAATTAGATGGAACTGCAAGAAGAGTTCCAGTTGCAGATGGTTCTTTAGTTGACCTGACTGTAGTGGTAGAAAAGTCTACAACTGAGGAAGAAATTAACGAAAAAGTTAAAGAATACGCTTTAGAAGAAATGAAAGGAATATTAGAATACTGTGAAGACCCTATAGTTTCACAGGATATAGTAGGAAATCCTCACTCTTCTATATTTGATGCACTGTCTACGAAGGTTATAAATGGAAACTTAGTTCATGTTGCATCTTGGTATGATAATGAGTGGGGTTATTCTAATAGATTAAAAGATTTAGTGCTTTATATTGCAGATAAAGGTTTATAAGATATCTTAAAGGGGGCTAAAATTAGCCCCTATTCCCATAAATTCATAGACTTTCTAACTTCTTTCATTGTCTCTTCAGCTTTTTCTCTGGCTTCTTTTGCTCCATTTTCAAAAACTTCCAAATACTTGTCTATATCCTTCTCTATTTCTGCTCTTTTTTCTCTTATAGGAGCTAAAAACTTATTTATATTTTGTGCAAGTATTTTCTTACACTGGGTACAACCTATTTCTGCGTTTCTACATTTTACATATATGTCTTTTACTACACTCTCATCTGTAAATATTTTGTGGTAGTCGAAAACTATGCAAACCTCAGGGTTTCCCGGGTCAGAAAGTCTAATTCTCTGAGGGTCTGTCCTCATCTTTAAGGTCTTTTCTAAAACTTCTTCTTCACTATCAGAAAGATAAATAGCATTATTATAAGATTTAGACATTTTTCGTCCATCTATTCCTGGTAGTTTTGCTTCCGGTGTAAGTAAAGCTTCAGGTTCTTTGAAGATGGCTTTGTATAGGGAGTTAAATCTTCTGGCAATTTCCCGAGTAAGTTCTATATGTGGCAGCTGGTCTTCGCCAACAGGAACAGCGTCTGCTTTGTAGATAAGAATATCAGCTGCCTGTAAAACAGGATATGCTAAAAAGCCAAGTGTATCTATATCTTTTCCAACATCTCCCTTTTCTAAATTGTTAACAGCTTCTTCTACAATTTTTTTATTTACTCCAAATCGAATTAAAACTTCTTTTAGATGATTAAAGTTTATTCCTTTTTGATGGTAGAAAGCTTCATGCATTGCTTGTCGGAGGTAATCCTCAAATATTTTATTTTTTTGTTTCCCTGAAGCTTCTTTTAATGCTTCCTCATAAGGTTTTGGAGGAGGAGTCTGTATTATCTTTATCTGTTTGCCAAGTAAAAAATCTCTTAAATACTGATAAAAAAGATTGAATTTTAGGTCTTTATATGAAGGATTTAGTTCAAGCCAGCTTTTAGGAGTTATCATAGAAAATAAAAGGGCAAGTTCAGCATGCTCTTTCACCTGAGACTGAACAAATAAGGTTGACTTTTCTGGGTCTATCCCACATGCAAGCCAGTCTATAATCATCTGTCTGATATTTTCTTTTAAATCTTTAGTGTTTTTATATTTATTTGTTAAAGCGTGCCAATCAGCTATAAAAAAGTAACATTTGTTCTTTTCTTGAAGCTCAAGCCAGTTTCTTAAAACTCCAAAGTAATGTCCTAAATGAAGCTTACCTGTAGGTCTCATACCGCTTACAACTACCAATTACTACCTCCTTAACTTTTTATTAAATTTAAGAACTCTTTTTCTGTAAGTATGTTTATTCCCAGTTTTTTAGCTTTTTCCAGCTTTGAACCGGGAGATTTGCCTACAACCAAATAAGTTGTTTTTTTACTGACTGAATTTGACGCTGTTCCTCCAAGTGCCTCTACCATTTCTTTAGCTTTTTCTCTTGAACAGCATTCAAGGGTTCCGGTAAACACAAATATTTTTCCTTTCAATTTGTCGGTGTTTTTATTTTCTTCTTTACAGGTTCTTACTCCTAACTCTTTTAATTCTTTTATCATCTTAATGTTTTCTTCATTGTGAAAGAAGTCGTAAATACTG
Source organism: uncultured Aquificales bacterium (assembly GCA_964516095.1). Classification (GTDB taxonomy): domain Bacteria; phylum Aquificota; class Aquificia; order Aquificales; family Hydrogenothermaceae; genus Hydrogenothermus. Next base: position 22,674 of record CAZEYS010000010.1, on the reverse strand, counting down.
CTTGCAACTACTGGACCAATGTCCTCTATTTTTTCTAAATCCTCTAATTTCCAGTTTTTCAAATCTTCCACACATTTTATATATTCTGATAGTTTTTTAGCAGTAACCTGACCAACGTATCTTATTCCAAGTCCGTAAATTAGCCTGTTTATAGGTCTGTTTTTGGATTCTTCAATAGCCTTTTTTAAGTTCTCTGCAGATTTTTCTCCAAAACCTTCTAACTTTTTGATTTTATCAAAATCCAGCCTGTATATATCTGGTATTGTTCTCAGTAAACCAAGGTCGTAAAATCTTTCCACAATTTTTTTACCTAAACCTCGTATATCCATTGCATCTTTTGATGCAAAGTGAGCTATTCTTTCTTTGACCTGTGCAGGACAGTTTGCATTAACGCATCTCCATACTGCTTCCCCAGGTAATTTAACAAGAGGCTGACCACAGGAAGGACAGTTTTTTGGAAAGACTATAGGTTTTTCTTTCCCTGTTCTGGCCTCTTTTATAACTTTTACAACATATGGAATTACATCTCCTGCTCTTTCAACAAGAACTAAATCTCCAATTCTTATATCTTTTTCTCTTATAAAATCTTCATTAACCAGTGACACAGAAGAAACAACTACACCTCCTATTTCTACAGGTTCAAGCTTACCAACTGGAGTTATTGCTCCAGTTCTTCCAACCTGAAATACCACATCTAAGAGTTTAGTAGTTGCCTGTTTTGCTCTAAATTTATAAGCAATAGCCCATCGTGGATGGTGAGATGTGTATCCCAGTTTTTCATAAAGTGATATATCGTTAACTTTTACTACCATTCCATCTATTTCATATGGATAACTTTCTCTTTTCTCTTCCCATTCTTTGCAGTACTCTATTACTTCATCTATGTTACTGCAGACTTTCAATTCTTTATAGGGAGTTTTAAATCCAAGACTGTAAAGCATATAAATAGCTTCACTATGTTTTTTTATCTTTGTTCCAAGTAAGTTCTCATTATTTTCATCCACTGCGTATGTTATTTGATAAACAAAAGCCTCAAGGCCTCTTTTTGCCACTTCTTTAGGGTTTTGAAGTCTTAATGCTCCGGCTGCTGCGTTTCTTGGGTTTGCAAATGGTGGTAAACCTTCTTCCAATCTTTGCTGATTTATCTTTTTAAATAATTCTTTTTTTATGACTACTTCACCGCGTATTTCTATAGTTTTTATTCCATATCTTTTAAAGTCTGCAGAAAGGGGTATTGACTTTATAACCTTTATATTTGGTGTTATATCCTCTCCAACAACACCGTCTCCTCTGGTAGCTCCTCTAATTAGTAGATTATTTTCGTATACAAGTGCTATTCCTGCACCATCAAATTTTGGTTCTACTGAATACTCAACGTTATCTAATCCTGTTATCTCTTTTACTCTTCTATCAAATTCCCTAAGGTCATCTTCATTGTAAGAGTTTTCCAGTGATAACATTGGCGATAAATGTTTAACTGGAGGAAACTCCTTTGTAAGCCCTTGCGGAACCCTTTGAGTTGGAGAATCTGGAGTTATAAGATCTGGATACTTTTCTTCCAGTGAAACAAGCAAATGGAATAATTTGTCATACTCATAATCTGAGATAACAGGGCTTGCTAAGACGTAATATCTCCAGTCATGATATCTTATCACCTGACGAAGCTCTTCAATTATCTTTTTTGCCTGTTCTTTGTCTTTTATATCATCAATTGATAGTTTTAAAAGTTCGTGCGTTTTTTCAATAAGTTTTCTTTCTTCCTCTTTTGTGTACATCTTTATTTCCTACTTCCAGTTTTCTTTTCCTGTTGAAAATACTTCTTTTTTCCATATTGGAGCCCGTGCTTTCACCTCATCAACAATATATCTACAGGCTTCAAACGCTTCCTGTCTATGACCGGCCCATACTGCAACAAGGAATGAAGGGACAAACAACGGAACAACTCCTGTTCTGTGATGAACTATAGCATGTTTTATGCCGTATTTTTCTTTTGCTTCATTTATTATTTCCTTTATTATCTTTTCTGCCATAGTTGTGTAGGCTTCATAATGAAGCTCTTTCACATCACCATCTTCTGGAGCACTCCGTGGTATCCCCAGAAAGATATCTACAGCTCCACATGTTTTATCTTTATAAGAGTTATAAATTTCATCTAATGAAAACCAGTTTTCTCCTATATAAATCTCAGGTACCATTATTCACTCCTCTTTGCAAAAAGTTTGTTGTACTCTTTGTATATTTTCCATACATATTTTGAACTGTTTCTTGCCTTTGAACCTTTGTTATAACAATCTATAGATTTCCATGTATTTCCAAATTTATTTATACACTGTTTTAAGACCCATGCTCCAACAAAAACGTTCTGGCATGGATTGAATAAATCTTTTTCTTTTATATTGTATCTTCTTAAAACAGGTAGCCATTTGCTGTTTATCTGCATAAGACCAATATCATAAGTACCATTTTTGTTGTAATGAATAGCTTTCGGATTTAAATTGCTCTCCACCTTAGCAATTACGTACAAAAGATAAGGATTAATATCGTATCTTTCACCTGCTTCTTCAAAGCAGTAACTTTTTTCATCTGCATATACATTTAAGCTTATTAGTAAGCCTAATACTATTGCTAATTTTCTTAGCATGTTTTATTGTTTTCTAAATATTTTTCAAATGGAACCTTTTTATAGCATCCGCTTCCTATATAATCAATCATGTTTATAAAGTTTTCTTTTGGAAGATAACCTGTAATCTTAAATAGAAGCTTATAGTTCTGGGTTGGGTCAAATACTGCTATTGTAGGAAATCCTTGAACTTTATATACGTAGGCAAGTATTTGCTCATTCATCTCTTCTTTTGTTTCTGGGTCAATGACTTTTCTTTTTCCATACACATTTACAATAGCCACATCAAATTTATCTTTTATAAGTCTTTCTTTGACCTTGAAATCTGATAGGACTTCTTTATTTAATTTTGAACAGTACCTACAATCTGCTGATTCAAAAATTATAATAAGGTACTTTTTATTTTTCATAGCATTTTGAATAACTGGTAATGGGTCTATCTTAAATTTATCTGATTTTGAGCTTTCAGATTTGGTGCAAGAAAAAATAAATCCTAAAATTAAAAAAAATAATATATATTTTAATTGTCTCAATTTATCTACCTCTTTAGTTTTTTTAAAGACTCACTTATTCTTCTTAGTCCTTCTCTTATATTATCCATAGATGTTGCATAAGACATTCTTATATATCCTTCAGCTCCAAATGCTGAACCAGGTACCACTGCAACTTTTGCATCATCAAGAAGGTAGCTTGCAAGTTCTACGTCTGTTTTAATCTCTTCATTGAGAAAGCTTTTTACATTCGGAAATACATAAAAAGCTCCTCTTGGCTTGAAACATTTAATACCTTCTATTTTATTCAGTTCATCAACGATATAGTTTCTTCTTTTTATAAATTCCTCTCTCATCATTTTCGGAAATTGACCGTTATCTTTTAATGCTTCCAGTGCTCCGTACTGGGCAAATGAAGTAGGATTTGATACTGTTTGACTTTGCATTGAAGTCATTGCTTTTATATACTTTTCAGGGGCTGCTACCCATCCAAGTCTCCAGCCTGTCATAGAATAGGATTTAGAAAATGCTCCAACTGTGAAAGTTATCTCTCTAACTTCTTTTGACAATGATGCGATACTAACGTGGGGTTCTTCGTATGAAAACTCTTCATAGCACTCATCAGAAATAATCATTACACCTTTTTCAAGACATACCTCTGCTATCTTTTCCAGTTCTTTTTTGGGAATTACCGCACCTGTTGGATTTGAAGGAGTATTTATTACAACAGCTTTTGTCTTATCAGTAATACTTTCTTTTAGTATATCAGCAGTAAGAACAAATTCATTTTCTTCTGAAAGCATTGGGGTTTTGTACTCGCCATCGCACAGTTTTATCTGCTCGGTATACGATACCCAGTATGGGGCAGGAACAATAACTTCGTCTCCTTTGTTTAACAAAATGGCAAATATTTCGTAAAGCCCCATTTTTGCACCAGGGGTTATTATAACTTCAGAAGAAGCATATTCTATTTTATTTTTTGTTTTTAGCTTATTCGCTACAGCTTCTCTAAGTTCTGGTATTCCTGCAGATGGGGTATATTTTGTTTTACCTTCTTTTAAAGCTTTTATTGCCCCTTCTTTTACATATTCAGGGGTGTCAAAATCAGGCTCACCTGCTCCAAATCCTATAACATTTTCTCCTTTTTTCCGAAGTTCATTTGCTTTTGCCGTGATAACTAAAGTGGCTGAGGGTTTGACTTTCTTAATCCTTTCTGATAGTTCCATTTTTATACCTCTGAAAAGTTTTCACAATTAGATTTTAGCCTATTTATCATTAATGTGCCACATCCTCCAATTTTTCTTGTTCTGTACTTATTTGATAAGGTCACTTTGACACCTTTGTTTTTTAAATACAAAAATGCTTTTTCGTATTCTTCATCTGATGTTGTTTTATATGGAATTTGTTCTATCTCATTGTACTTTAGTAATGAAACAGATACTCCCAGAGATTTAGCTATATCTGCAAGCCTATCGAGCTCTTCTTTGGAATCATTTATATTTTTTATAAGTAAATAGGCTATTGAATAGCTCTTTTTCTTTCTTTTAGACAGCTTTTCCAGATGATTTTTGAAAATCTCAAGAATTTTATCTAAAGGAGCTGATTTTGGAATGAGATTTTTCCTTTTTTCTTCTGTAACTGCGTGTAAAGATAGTGTTACACCGTTGTGAGGAAGTTCTAATAGCTCTTTAAAATTTTTAACAGGAAAACCAGTTGTGTAAAAACTTACCTTTAGTCCTTTTTCTTTAAAGTATAAGAAGGCTTTTTTTACATTTTCCCAGTTTAAAAGCGGCTCTCCAATACCAGCAAATGTTATATTGGTAATTTTCTCTTTTTCTGTATTTTTGTACTGGTTAATTATTTCCTCAAATGTTAGATTTCTTATTAGGCCATTCATACCTGAAGCACAAAAACTACATTCTATAGGACAGCCTACCTGAGAGGATACACACAGGGTATTTCCTCTATAAAAAACACTTTCTATTGTGTACTCATCTTCTGTCTCGAGCTCAAAGAGCCTGTTAAGCTCGTCGTTTATTACATCTTTAAGCTTTAACATTGCTTTCTCCTTATAATTAGGTTTGTAAAACCTGTTTTAATGCTTTTATAAATTCGGTGTTTTCTTCTGGTTTTCCAATAGAAATTCTTAAGCAGTTATCTAACTTTGGCAAATATGAAACGTTTCTTACAAGAATACCTTTTTCTATCAGTTTTTTGTGAATTAAATCTGCATTTTGTACTTTTATAAGAAAAAAGTTTGCGTCTGAAGGAAATACTTTTACATCTGAGATGGCTTCCAGCTCCTTCATTACTCTTTTTCTCTCTGATTTTATCTTTTCTATTTGAGATTTTATTACATCTTTTCCTTCTGTTAAGACAACTTCAGCAACTACCTGACTTGGTAGAGTTATGTTAAACGGTGGTCTTATTTTATCTATTATAGAAGCAATCTCTTTTTTAGCTATTAAAAACCCTATTCTCAAGCCAGCAAGCCCTATTTTTGAAAGTGTTCTTATTACAATGAAGTTATCTTTTTTGAGGGCTTTTTTGTATAAACTTTCCTTATCTGAAAAATCTATGTACGCTTCATCTACAACGGTAAACACACCTTTCCAGGACACATATTCTATAAGCTCTTCATTAAAGGTATTTCCTGTCGGATTGTTAGGCGAAGCAAAAAAGGCTATATCTGGGTTTTTTTCAAGGGCTTTATCTAAATTTTCCTTCTTTAAATTAAAACTATCGTCAAGTTCAAATTCAGCTTTTGGTCTTCCTACAATATCAGATGATACCTGGTACATTGGAAATGTTGGTATAGGATACATAACTGGCTTTTTTAAGTCGCCAACAGCTTTGATAAGTATATCTATAATTTCATCAGAACCGTTTCCAAGTACTATGTTTTCAGGGTCAAGGTTGTAAAAATCTGCAATAGTCTTTTTTAAATCAGCATACGTTGGGTCTGGGTATCTATTAAAAGATAGCTCTTTAATACGCTCTGCAATTTTTTCTCTCAACCACTGGGGAAGTTCATATGGGTTCTCGTTGGAAGATAATTTTATTTTAGCTTTCGTTGTTTCAGTTTTATATTCTTTAAAATTTTTAAATCTCTCTAAAAGCATACTTCTAACCTCACTTTTCAATTAGGTTCATAGCTTCTGTGTATACTTGCTGTGGTTTTATCTTATCAAAGCACGCATAGTTTTTATATTTACATTCTTTTTTCCCATGTAAATCACATGGCTGGCATTTTAAATTAGCATACATATAGTTTCCTTCATCTTCAAATGGATAAAAACCAAGGAAAGGATGGGTAGCTCCGTAAATAACCAAAACTTTTGTTTTCACAGCCCGTGAGATATGTGCTATTGCTGAGTCATTACTTATGGTAAGTTTAGCCTTTGATAAAACTGCAGCAGATTCTCTTAAAGACAACTTTCCTCTCAGGTCAATAACATTTTTATAGACATTTCTGTCTTTTTTCTTATCTTCTGCAGAACCTATTAAAACTATGTTTTCTCCATCTTTCTGTAAAAGGTCTATAACATCTTTAAAATACGGATAAACTTTACTTTGATATCTTGCTCCAGTTCCTATAGCTATAAAATCATCAGGTAGGTTTATTTTGGGAAAGTCATTCTCGTCTAAAATGATTTTGGGTCTATAGTTTCCTTTTATTCCCAGTTTTTCTAAAGGTTTTAAATAAGCATTAACCACATTATAACCTTCAAGGTTCACGAATTTTTTTAAAAAAGTGTTAGTAAACATTCTTCGCTTAAGGGATTTTTTATTATATTTTAAAGTAGGTACCTGTGAAAACTTAGATATTAAAAATGTTCTTAAATTTGAGTGAATATCAAGTATCAGGTCTAACTCTTTCAAATTTTCTGAAAAATTTTTTATCTGTTTAAGGCCTTTTAAATTTTCTTTGCTTACTTCTATAAGATTGCTTATTCTATAATCTTTTTTAAATAATTCTCCAAATGGTTTAAATGTAATATATGTTATGTCAAAACCTCTTTCATAGAGAGGTTGTAAAACAGCTGAGGATAAAACGACATCTCCTAAAGAGGATAATCTTATCACTCCAATTTTCATTAAATCATGCTTTTTAACGTTTCTATTTCTTGCTGAAACTCGGCTACCATTGTAGGGTGGTTATATTTCGCAGCTGCCTGTATGCCTTTTTCATAAGCGTCGATTGCACTTTCTATATCCCCTAAACTAACATAGCACTGGGCAAGAGTCCTATAACCTGCTCCTTCATCTTCATGAATAGAGAGATACTTCTCTAAATATTTTATAGCGTTTTCATAATCACCCTGTTTGTAGTACTCCATAGCTAAACCATAAAGACCAAGTGGGTTGTTAGGATCTTTTTCTAAAGCTTTCTTTAACATTTGTATTTTTTCACCCATTGTGATCCTCATTTTAAAATTTTTTTCTAATTATACATTACAATTTATAGATATTTATGTGACTTTCAGCAGTTTTACAGCATCTTCAGGGGATACTATATTTGTGTATATTTGAGTTCCAATTTCAAAACCACCTAATGTTGTTATCCGGGGTATGATTTCCATATACCAGTGATAGATTTCTTCTTTATTAGAAGCCAAAGAGTATAAAACAAGGTTAAAAGGTGGGTCATGTAAATAGTTGTTTAATAAAGAAAAAGCTTTTATCAAATTCTGTGCAAGTTCTTCTTTTACATCTTCATCTATAGACAAAAATGTATGTTGATGCTTTTTTGGTATTATTCTGATTTTAAATGGAAAGTTTGATGCAAAAGGACAATATACTAAAAAATTTTTACTCTCAAATAGCACTCTCTTATTTTCATCTAATTCACATTTTATCTCGTCACATAAAAAGCAGATGTTTTTTTCTTCTCTATACTTTAAGAGCTGATTTAACTGCGTTTGTATCTTTTCAGGTATAAAGGGCAGTGCAATTAGCTGGGAATGAGGATGAGACAAACTACTACCAGCCTCTGGTTTATAGTTTTTAAAAATATGAACATATTTTATATTTTTATTTCTGTAGAGATTTTTCATCCTCTCCTGGTAAGCAGTTAGAACATCTTTTAACTCACATACTTGAAACTGAAAAGGCTTTTTAAAATGCTCAGGTGTTTCAATAATAACTTCATGAAAGCCATATCCTCCCATCTTTATTGAAAGACAGTCTTCAAGGCTTTCTAAATGTTCTTTGCTGCTTAGTATTGGATATTTATTAGGTATTACCCTTACTTTCCATTTTCCACCATCCTCTATCGTAAAAACTGCTGGAGGTGTTTTATCCTCATTCCCATATTCAAAAGGACAGTTTTTTATGTCTGTATTCTCTGTTTCTTTTTCTTTTATCTCATGAGGTCTTTTGGCTCTTTCTGGAGAAATAACAACGTATAAATCATTTAAAAAATCATATCTTATTTCATTCATTTAATAGCTACCTGTTAAAAATTTTTTGTTATTATTTAACCATAAGTTTATTTACGAGAAGAGAAAGGTTTGAAAGTAAATACAGGAGCTATAAAGGCATATCTTTACAAAGAGATTAAAGAGTTAATTAAGTCCAAACTCATAATTCTTGTATATTTAATTCCTATAATGATAATCGTTCTCTTTGGCTATGGTATAAGGATGGAAGTAACCCACGCAAGGACTGTAATAATAGATAAAGATAACACCAAGCTTTCTTTAGAAATTGATTCCAAGTTCCAACATTCTAAGTACTTTGACGTAGTTATTTCAAACGAAGATGAAAACAAAATCTTAAAACAAATGAAAAAGAATAAAGTAGACATAATCATAGTTATACCTGAATCTTTTGAGAAACGGTTAATAAAAAAACAAAAAACAGAAATAGGGGTTTTTATAGATTCAACATTTCCTCTCCGTGGAATGATAATGCAAAGTTATGTTGAAGGGGTTTTACTAAATGCAGCTGAAGACTATCTAAAACAAAACCAACTAAAAGGACTTATAAAGATAAACAACAGAAATCTATTTAACCAATCTATGCGCGACGAGAATGCCATTGTACCTGGACTTATTGGAATTATACTTTTGGTAGCTCCTGCTGTACTTTCTGCCCTTTTGATTGTTAAAGAAAAAGAAACCGGTACAATTTTTAACTTCTACTCATCTCCAGTTAGGAAGTTTGAGTTTTTAACTGCTAAATTACTTCCACCTTTTTTACTTCACTCTGTGAATATTTTTGTTCTTTTTATTTTCGCAACTTATCTTTTCAAAGTCCCTTTTAAAGGTAGTTTCTTAATATACTGGCTGGTATCTGAAGTTTATGTTTTAACAAGCGTTGCTATAGGTCTTTTGGTCTCTGTAATAACAAGAACGCAGATTGTTGCTTTAATCACAACTATCATAATAACTGTTATTCCAGGTTTTTTATATTCAGGGATACTGATGCCTGTATCTTCAATGTCTAAAGAAGCCTATATAGAAGCTCACATTTTCCCGGTTATGTACTATAACCATATAATCTATGACTGCTTTTTAATTGGACAGGGTTTTAGCTCTGAAAAAAATGTACTTTACTTTTTTATTTTGTTAGTTTATTGCCTATTGATTTTAGGAATAGGTACTTTCTTTATGAAAAAAGAATTAAAGTCAAATAGTATTATTTAAAAAAACAAAGGCAAAATACAATGAAGGCTTTTTTTACTATTTTAACTAAAGAATTAATAACATTTTTAAGGAACTGGGGATTAGTAATCTTACTTTTATATGCTTTTACAATAGATGTATATATAGCAGGCAAAGGATTTGAAGTTAAACCTAAAAATGTGTCTATCGGTTATGTTGATTATTCCCCGGGAGTTATTTCTCAACAGATACTAACCCATCTTCATAAGCCAGAGTTTAAAAAACCTTTGAATTTTAAGTCTTCACAACAGCTTACAGATGCACTGTTTAATCGGGAAATTATGGTAGGAGTTATATTTGATTCTGACTTTGAAAAAAACCTGTACAAGAATGGTCATTCTCAAATAAACGTTCTTATAGATTCTACAGCAGCTTCACAGGCATTTATTACGCTTTCATATCTGCAAAATATAGTTTTGAGTTTACATAATTTTGACTTACCTGTTGATATAAAAGTTCATAAACTATTTAATCAAAATGCTGATACAAAAAAATTTATATCATTTGCTGAATTTTTATCCGTCTTGACCCTTTTAGGGGTAATACTCTCAGCTGTAGTTTTTGTTAAAGAAAAAGAAAACGGCACATGGGATATTATGCTTCTTATGCCAATTGATTCAAAAATCATAATTCTTGCAAAGAGTTTTTCTCAAATAGTTGTACTTTTTATTGGTATAACCTTATGCGTGGGCATAGTTTTGTTTGGAGTTTTTAATGTTCCTTTAAATGGGAGCTTTTTAACTTTTTTACTTCTTACTTTTGTTTTTCTCTTCTCTATCAGTGGTATAGGACTTTTTATTGCATCAGTTGCAAAAAATCTGTTAGAAGTAGCACAGCTTTCTATAGTCATTATTATGCCTATGATATTCTTAAGTGGGGCTTGGACACCTATATATTCTATGCACCCTGCAATTCAATTATTATCCTATCTATCTCCTTTAAGATACTATATAGAGGGAAGTTTAAGCATATTTTTTAAAGGAACCGCATTTACAGACCTTTTTCCTTATTTTCTTGCCTTATCTTTTCTTAGTTTTTTATTATTTGCTTTTGGCTTTAGAAAAATTGGAAGACTATTTTAACTGAGCAAATCTTTTAAATGTCTTTTAGTGGCTAATGCCCTTATTTTTTTTAAAGCTTTAGCTTCTATTTGTCTCACCCTTTCTCTGGAAATACCAAGCATTTTTCCAACTTCACGTAAAGTAAGAGGTTCTTCTCCGTGTAGACCAAACCTTTTTTCTATTATAAATCTTTCTCTTTCGTTTAAATGTGAAAGTAAATTATCAATTTCTTTTTCCAGTTCTTCCTTTATTATATCTTCTTCTATTTCCTTAGTTCCATGTTTAGAAATAAAATCTATAAATGTAGTACCTTCTTCTGAGTCTACAGGCATGTTTAATGAAACTGAATGTCTTTTTATTGTTAAAAATTCTTCAATTGTATTTTCGTCTATGTCTATATTTTCTTTTTGCAAAAACTCTTTTATCTCTTTATAATTAGGTTCTCTTCCTAATTTGTTTTTTAAAGCCAGATACGCATTATCTATCTTTATAACTAAATTTGAAGTTCTTTGGGGTAGTCTGATTATATCTTTTTGATACTGTATAGTCTGGAAAATAGACTGTTTTATCCACCAGACTGCATAAGAAATAAATCTTACCCCTTTATCTGGGTCAAATCTCTTTGCAGCCTCAATCAATCCAATATTACCTGCTGATATCAGCTCCTGGAATGGAACACCATAACCAACATAATTTTTTGCAATATTTATAACAAATCTGAGATTTGCTTGAACCAGTCTATTTATGGCTTCCTGATCCCCCCCTTGAGCTTTCTGTGCTAATTCCCTTTCTTCTTCAGGACTTAAAAGTGGGATATTGGAGATTTGTTTAAGGTAGTAGGTTACTCCCTCTTCATAGTTGTATTTCCTCATTAATCAAACCTCTTATTGGCTGACTTCTTTATTTTAACATATCAGATGGTTCTATAAACACCTGTACCTGTTTTAACTTGTTTTTTCTAAGTATTTTTAGCGTAACTTTTTGATTTGGTTTTAATTTTTGAATTTCAAAAGAAAGGTCTTGAGGTGATTTTACATTCTTTTCATTTATAGAAACTATAATATCTCCAACTTTTAATCCTGCTTTTTCAGCTGGTGAATTTTTAAAAACTTTAATAATAACAACACCATTTTTGATTTTAAGGGTTTTTAAAGCCTTTTCAGAAAGAGGCTGAACTAAAACTCCTAACCAACCTCTTGGAACTTTACCGTATTTAATAATGTCTTTGTAAATGTCAAGCACCGTATTGATTGGTAAAGCAAAACCTATACCTTCTCCTGTATCAATAACAGCCACGTTCATACCAATAACTTCACCATTTATATTGAACAAAGGTCCTCCTGAGTTCCCTGGGTTTATTGCTGCATCTGTTTGAATATAATCCTCATAAGGAGACAGACCTAAATTTCTGTGTAAAGATGAAATTATTCCAAATGTATATGTGTAATTGAGATTATAAGGACTTCCTGCTGAAAGAACAAAATAACCAGCTTTTACTTTATTTAAATTTCCAACCTTTACAGGATAAACATCTTTTAATCTATCTGAATTTTTTACCTTTAAAACAGCTACATCACTTTTATCATCTTTTCCAACTATATAAGCTCTACTTTCAACACCGTTAAAAAATCTAACTTTGATGTTATTTGATTTTTCAATAACATGGGCATCTGTGAGAATGTAAATAAAGTCTTTATCCTTTTTTACTATAAACCCAGACCCTAAAGACTCATTGTTTTCATCCCGTAAAATAAAGTTGTCTTTGAACTGAGAGATTACAGTGATAATGGAAGGTTTTGTATTTTTTATAACATTTGCAATTTTTTCCTGTATCTCAACTATAGGATTGGCTTTTTCTTTAACCTCTTTCTTTTTTTCTTGGCAGCTTATAATAACAGAAAACAAAATTAACATAGTCAAAAGTTTACTCGTCATAACCTTCCTTAAAGAAAGCACGCACCTATAAAAATCAGCTTAAAATTATAATACCAGATTACAATGGAGAATAAATGATGAAAAAGTTCGAGGCCTTGAAAAAAGATTTTTTAGAAAATTTACCACCTGGAAAAAAAGAGCTACTATCTAAAGTTTGTTATTATTCAAGCTGTTTATGCAATTTTCTTTTCAGACATGAAAATTATCTTGATTACTTTTTCGACAATTTAGATAAACCTCTGGTTGGAAAAGATAAACTGGTGGAAGAGGCTGAAAAACTTTTAGATTTACAAAATGAAAAGGATTTTATTCAAAAACTCACTGAATTTAAAATGAAACATTTTGGCAGGATAGTGTCTAAAGATATATACAGAAGGAATAGTTTAATTGATTTAATGAAAGAGTATTCATATCTTGCAGATGCAACCTTGGAAGTGGCATTCAAAAGAGCATGGGACAGTTCAGTAAAGAAATTTGGCGTTCCTTTAGATGAAAATGGAAATGTTTCTAATGCCTCAGTAATAGCCCTGGGAAAGCTTGGAGGAAAAGAACTTAACTACTATTCAGATATAGATGTTATGTATATATATAAAGAAGATGGGAAAACTGAAAGAGGATTTACAAACAGAGAATTTTACAGTTACATGTTTTCAAAATTAACCAGATTACTGACTACCAGAAATACAGAAGGACAGACATGGATAGTTGACCTTGATTTACGGCCAAATGGAAAAAGTGGATTTATAGCCTATTCACTTGAGGCTTTAGAAGTTTATTACTGGACAATGGGAAGAACATGGGAAAGAAGTATGCTTATAAAAGCCCGTCATAGTGCAGGGAATAAAGATGTGTCCGATGAATTTATAAAAATAATAACTCCGTTCGTTTACAGAAAATCCATAACAAAAGAAGAGTTAAAAGAGATTGTAGAAATAAAAAATCTTATACAGCAAGATGCTGAAAAATACAGAAAAGATGAATTTGATGTAAAAAAAGGTAAAGGTGGTATACGTTCAATAGAGTTTACAGCTCAAATTCTACAGTTATTATATGGAGGTAAGTATCCTCAACTAAGAGAAAGAAGTACATATAAAGCTATACAGGAATTAAAAACCTTAGGTATACTGAAAGAAAATGAAGCCCAAATCCTGTCTGATGCTTATCTGTTTTATAGAAATTTAGAACATACCATCCAGATAGAAAACTGCCAGCAAACCCAGATTTTTAAATACAGTAAAGCTGAAGAATATGCAAAAAAATTAGGCTTTAAAAGTGGGGAACAACTTATAAAAACCCTTAACTCTTACAGAAATCAGGTAGAAAAAATATTTAACAGCTTATCTCTTGAAGAAGCTAAAGAACTAACACCTCTTCAAAAATATATTCTTACAAAACATTACGAAGATGAAGCCCTAAACTATATTTCAAAAATCGGATTTAAAGACCCTAAATGGGCATTAGAAAGAATAAAAGAAATTTTCTTCAGTAAAGAATTTATCATTTTAAGTGTAGATTTTAAGGAAGCCCTTTTTGATTTTATACCTGAGCTTGAAAAGCAGTTGAAAACTTTTCCAGATAGAGAAGACTTTCTACTCAATCTTAATAAACTTCTACTGGATGGTAAAATGCTGCCTATCTTTGCCTCAGCACTGGTTCAAAACAAAAAACTTGTTGAGTTTATTTTAAATATTGCAAAACTTTCTGATTATATAACAAACCTTATGGCAAAAGATCCAAAACTTTTAGATTTTGCCTTTGGTGTTGAAGATATACTGATAACGTTTGATGATTTCGAAAAAGAGCTTTCTCTAATAAAAGGGGAAACTTTAGAGGAAAGATTAAATGAGCTAAAAAACGTTGTTTATGTACTAACCACACTTAAGTATCTTACAAAAATAGAAGAAAAAAGCAGAGAAGAAAGAGTAGATTTACTAAATAAGATACTAACAAATTTGGCAGATTTTATCCTTGGCAAACTCTACGAAAAATACACTTCAAAAGGACTGGCAGTATATGGTCTTGGAAAACTTGGAAGTAAAGAGATGAATATTGGCTCAGATCTGGATATAGTGTTTGTGTTTGACAACACCCAAAATAAAGAAAAATACAAAGATACTCCTCAAAAAATAGTAAAATCTCTGACATCTTATACTAAATATGGAATTTTATACCCTATAGATTTGAGATTAAGACCTTACGGACGCTCTGGAGAGCTTGCTCCGACATTAAAATACTACGGTGAGTACTTTCAAAAAGAAGCAAGACCATGGGAAAAAATGGCATGGACCAAAGCACGATTTATAACAGGTGATAAAGAAGTTGCAAAACAAATGGACAGGTTAATAGATGATTTTTTATTTTCCACCCCAATAACAAAAGAATTTTTGCATGATGTATATGAGATGCGATTAAAACTTGAAGGATTAGCCAGCGAAAGACCCGACGAAATAGACATAAAACTCGGTTATGGTGGAATAGTAGACTTAGAGTTTATTGCCCAGCTAAAAATTCTAAAAGAAAAAGAATGGCAACGGAGTATAAAAGAAGTTATTAAAAAATATTATCCAGAATTGCTAAACCATTACTTATTTCTAAGAGAGATAGAAACCCTCTTACGAATGGTAAAAGGAAACAGTATATCTAAAATAAAGAAGAACTCTCCATTTCTAAACAGAATAGCACATGTTATAAACACTTCTCCAGATACGTTATGGAATAAACTGATAGATACAAAAAAACAGGTTAGAAAATCATTTTTGAGGGAGTATTCTATAAAGAAAAATTAATATGATGTATAATAAAAATCTAATATTTAAAAAATAGGTGGGATGCTGTCTTGAAATTTAAGGATGATATAAAATTTAAACTTACGCTCATATTTCTCTTAACAGTTGCTGCCATTTACTTTATATTTACAAAACCAGTTAAGCTCGGTCTTGATTTACAGGGTGGAATGAGTATAACTTTGAAAGTAGACGTTGATAAAGTTATAGAAAGACAGTACCAAAATCTTGCTAAAGATATAGAAAAAAAATTAAAAGAAAACGGAATACAGATTATATCTGTAAATGTAGATAAAGAAAAAGGAGTACAGATAACACTTTTAGACCCTACACAAATAGACAAAGCTATACAAATACTACAGGACGAGTTTCCAGATATTGACATAAACGCTGTAGAAGGAAACTTAGTAATTAAATTTAAAAAATGGGAATTAAAGAGAATAAAGGATAGAACTGTTGAACAGGCTATAGAAGTACTTAGGAACAGGATAGATGAATTTGGAACGTTAAATGCAAATATTGCCCGTGAAGGAGAAGACAGAATACTTGTTGAACTTCCAGGTGTAGTAGACCCAGAAAGAGCAAAAGCAATAATCGGAAGAACGGCACAATTAGAAATAAAAGAAGTAGTAGATTATGCATTTTCAAAAGAAGAACTACTTAAAAGATATCCCAAAGGTTTACCAAAAGGTACAGAAATATTAGAAGGAGTTCCAGAAGAAATAAACGGTAAAAAAGTAAAAGAGTGGTATCTGGTAAAAAAAGAACCGATAATTACAGGAGATATGCTTAAAGATGCAAGAGCCACTGTAGATAACAGAGGAAAACCAGCTGTTAATTTTGAATTAACGTCAGAAGGAGCAGATAAATTTGGAGAAGCTACAGCAAAAATGATAGGAAAAAGATTAGCCATCGTTCTGGATAACAAAGTTATGTCTGCTCCTGTGGTTCGTTCCAGAATATCATCTGCTGGCCAGATAACTGGTGATTTTACACCTCAAGAGGCTGCAGATTTAGCTTTAGTACTAAGAGCTGGAGCTTTACCAGCACCTGTTCATATTTTAGAGGAAAGTATTATAGGCCCAACACTTGGAAAAGAGTCTATTCAAAAAACAGTAAAAGCTGGTATAACAGCTTTAGTTTTAGTAGGTTTATTTATGATATGGAGATATGCGATATCAGGATTTATCTCTGTAATAGCACTTTTATTTAATGGCCTATTTTTGTGGGCAGCAATGGTAGCACTTGATGTTACATTAACTTTGCCAGGTATAGCAGGTATCATTCTAAATATAGGTATGGCAGTTGATGCAAATGTAATAATTTTTGAAAGGATAAAAGAAGAACTACGAAAAGGAACTACACTTAGGGTTGCCGTAGAAGAAGGTTTCAAAAAGGCATGGGATGCAATTTTTGATGCTCAGGTAACAACACTGATAGCTGCATTTGCATTATTCCAATTTGGAACAGGGCCTTTAAAAGGATTTGCAGCAACCCTTTCAATAGGAACAATTGTATCTATTTTTACAGCTTTATACCTTACTAAAGTATTTCTGGATTTAGTATTAGGAAGAAAAAAACAGCTCAAATATGCTTTTTAAGGAGAAAAAATGAGGCACTTTTTATCAACTCCACCAAATATAAACTTTTTAAAGATAAAAAAGTACGGATATATCACTTCTGGTTTACTGGTAATTGCTAGTTTGATACTTATTTTTGTCAAAGGCTTTAATTTAGGCCTCGATTTTACTGGTGGAACTGCTATTCAAATAAAATTTGTTGATAAAGTAACCTCTGGCCAAATAAGAAAAGCTGTAAATAGCGTAGGATTTAAAGATGTCCAGATACAGGAAGTAGGTACAGAAGGAAACGAATATGAAATACGAATTCCAATAAAGTATGGAAACTCTACAGTTATTTATCACAAGATAAAAAAAGCGTTAGATGACTTTTTCAAAGGTAAATACGAAATAAGAAAGGTGGAATATATAGGATCCATAGTAGGTGAGGAACTTAGAAAAGCCAGTGTATACTCAATAATTGCAGTTATGATAGCTATTTTGATTTATGTAGGATACAGGTTTGAACCAGTTTTTGCTATTGCTGCAGTTATACCACTGTTTCATGATGCGATACTAACATTAGGCGTATTTTCATTAACAGGTTATGAATTAAATCTTTCTGTTATTGCAGCGATTTTAACTGTTTTAGGTTATTCTCTTAATGATACTATTATTATATTCGACAGGATAAGAGAGAATATAAGGCTTAGAGGTAAGAAAAATCTCATCCAACTTGTAAATCAAAGTATAAATGAGAACCTGTCAAGAACAATTATAACTTCAGGAACTACATTATTTTCAGTTCTGGCTCTTTATTTATTTGGAGGAGAGTCCTTAAAAGGATTTTCCTTTGCACTTTTAGTTGGAATAATATTTGGAACTTACTCTTCCATTTATGTAGCAGGTGCCCTGGTTATCGATATAGAAAACTATCTATATAAAAGAAGGGCTAAAAGCTAATTAATTTTCACTACTATTTTACCTACAAATTTTCTTGACAGTAGTTTATCATACGCTTTTTTTATATCTTTAAAATCGTAAATGCTATCAACGACTGTTTTTAGTTTTTCAGGGAATAACTTTAAGTACCTGAATACTTCTCCTTTTGTTCCCATATAAACGCCGTGAATAGTTTGATTTTTACCAAATACTTTCCTTAAATTTATGTCTGCCTGGGCACCTGTAGTAGTGCCAAATGTTATAACCCTTGAGCCTTTATTACCACAGTCTAAAGAACCATTAAAAGTTTTAGAACCGATATGGTCAATTACTACATCGCACAGCTGTCCATTAGTAATTTCTTTAACTTTTTCCACAAAATCTTCTTTGTTATAATTGATTACAAAATCAGCTCCAATTTCTTTAACCTTATCTATCTTCCAGTCATCCCCTACGGTAGTTATAACTTTTGCATTAAACAGCTTTGCTATTTGAATACCTGCTGTTCCTACACCAGAACTTCCACCATGGATTAAAATAAAATCTCCTTGCTGAACTTTTCCTCTGCTTACTATAGCGTGCCACATGGTGGTGTATGTAATTCCTATTCCTGCAGCCTCTTCAAAAGTCAAACCTTGTGGTTTTTTGTAAACATTTTGAAAGGGAACTTTTACATATTCAGCTGAAACACCATTATCTATCACACCAAGAACCCGAAACTGATTGCACTCATTATCTTTTCCAGATAAGCATTTTTCACAATAACCGCAAGAAAGCCCTGGATAAACAATTACTTCATCCCCTTCTTTTACATTTTTAACGTCCTTTCCAACTTTTTCTACAACACCAGATGCATCTGAAGCAAATATGTGAGGCATTGGTATTTTTATAGGATATTTGCCTTCCATTACCCATATGTCTAAATGATTTAAAGAAAAAGCTTTTATTTTAACCAGTACCTCGTTATCATTAATTTCAGGAATATCAAAGTTCCCAAACTTTATATTTTCATAACTTCCATGTTTATCATAGTATGCTGCAAGCATATTTAATATCCTCCAAGTAAAAGATTAACTAAAAAAATATAAGGAGGCAGAATTATATAGTTCAAAACCCCAACAAACAAAAGGACTACTACTATTATAAAACCATACTGCTCTAATACTTCTAATTTTCTCTCAAGATGATATGGAAGTAAACTCATTAATACCCTTCCCCCGTCCAATGGAGGAATAGGAATAAGGTTAAAGATTGCCAGCACTACATTAATCATAACACTGTACTTAAAAAATATAAGCAGTGGTAATATTATAGACTTTACAAATGAAATTCCAAGCGTTGAAGAAACCAGCCCTATAAAAGTATCAGAGCTAAATATCTGATAAAGAATGCCAAAAAATACAGCAATAATAAAGTTCATTGATGGTCCTGCTGCTGCAGTTATAGCCATGCCTGCTTTATAACCTAATTTTTTAAAATTCATCGGATTTATTGGAACTGGCTTAGCCCATCCAAATAAAACTGGGGATTTAAAGAAAATAAGTATAGCTGGCAATAAAATAGAACCAATTGGGTCTATATGAGGAATTGGGTTAAACGTTAACCTTCCTGATAACTTTGGAGTAGGGTCTCCTAATTTATAAGCAACAATACCATGTGCCAGTTCATGCATTATAACTGCAAATAAAAGAGCAGGGACCATAAATATAACCTGAACAATGTTAAAATCCATATTTCCTCCATATATACCTTTATTTAATAAATTTATACCATATTATGGCTGTTTCTACGCTTAAATATGCTATATTAAAAATACAGAAATTATAACTTATACATTTAGCTTTTTTACTTAATTAGAGGTTTATCATGGATGAGAAAATATCACGTAGGGATTTTTTACTTTATGCTATAGGAGGCTGGGCTGCTGTAGGGGCAGGAGCAACTCTATATGCCATGTACAAAACATGGGAACCTCTTCCTGAAGTAAAAGCTGCAGGAGTTGTAGAATTTGACCTGTCCCTTGTACAACCTGGCGAAGTTAGAGTTATAGAATGGAGAAGAAAACCAGTTTTTATTTTAAGAAGAACACCAGATATGAAGTCAGACTGCCCTAAAAGAACAATAAAGACTAAACTTGGAGAATTTACCGTAGTAATAGGCATATGTACCCATTTAGGATGTATACCAAACTGGGAACCTGAAAACCATATATGGCACTGTCCATGCCATGGTGGTAAGTATAATGCCTGTGGAATAAATATATTTGGTCCACCTCCAAGACCTTTAGAAATACCACCTTTTAAATTAAAAGGAAACATCATAGTTTTAGGAGAAGAAGGACCTGAATACAAAGCTATGAAAGCATAGGAGTTGAAAAAATGAGATTTATAGACTGGTTAGACGAAAGGCTGGCTATAAGAAAAATTATAAAAATTACGCTGATAGATTATAAAGTTCCTAAAAATATTAACTTTCTCTGGTCTTTTGGAATGCTTCTTGTTTTGATGTTTGCAATTTTGTTTATCAGTGGTCTGTTTTTACTTATGTATTACAAGCCAGATTCTAAACTTGCATTTGATAGTGTAAATAAAACCATAATGATGGATGTTTCTTTTGGATGGCTCTTTAGACATGTTCACGCTGTTGGAGCAAGTATTGTTTTCCTGCTTTTATATATTCATATAGCCCGTGGAATTTTTTACGGTTCTTACAAAGCTCCAAGGGAAGTTGTATGGTTAACAGGATACATTTTGTTTATACTATTTTCGGCAACAGCATTTACCGGTTATCTTCTACCTTGGGGGCAGATGTCTTACTGGGCAGCACAAACCATAACAACACTATTTGAAAAAATCCCTTTTATCGGCCCAGACCTTGTTATATGGATAAGAGGAGACTACGCCGTTGCCGATTCAACTTTAACAAGATTTTTTGCACTTCATGTTGTTTTTTTACCAGTTTTAATAATGATATTTATGGGACTACACCTTTATGCTGTAAGAGTTGTTGGCAGCAATAATGAAGATGGTAAAAAGATAGATAAAGAAAAGGAAGGTGTTCCTTTCTGGCCAGTTTTTATGTCTAAAGAATTTTTTGTAATGACTGTATTCTTAACATTTTTCTTCTATTTAGTATTTTTTAAATTTGATTTTGCTATGGATAAGATAAATTTTGAACCTGCTAATCCTCTTCAAACACCTACTCACATATATCCAGAGTGGTATTTCCTTGCATATTATGAAGTTTTAAGAGGTTTCTTTTTCAGTCAAAACCTTGGACTTATAGCTTTTGCCTTAAGTATGGTATTGATTGCATTTTTACCTTGGCTTGACAAATCTCCAATAGTAAGTGGAAAATACAGACCATTATTTAAAGTAGCGTTTTGGGTATTTGTTATAGATTTCTTGGTTCTTACTATTCTTGGAAAACTACCTCCTACAGGGATATATGCGTGGATAGGGCTTTTTGCAAGTTTAGTTTACTTTGGATTTTTCATATCACTTCCTATCATTGCAAGAATAGAAAAAAAGAAATTCAGAGGAACAACAGATGAAAGAAATTAAAATACTCTTTATAATTGCCATAATTGTTTTAATTGGATACTGGGGCATAGAACCTTTTGCCCATCATGAGATGTATGGAAACATACCTGAACCTGACTTTAAATACAGTGACCTTAAATATAAACTAAACATTCAAGGTAATCCACAAGAGGGAGAAAGTCTTTTTAAGCAGAACTGTCAATCGTGTCACAGTTTAAATGCAAAAAATCTAAAGGCTCTTATGGATAAAGATACTGCTCAAAATGCATTTAATGTGGTCCCTCCTGACCTTTCAAATATTGCTGCCATAGTTGACCATCATTTTCTTTTTAACTTTTTGAAAAACCCACAGGAAGCTACGAAAAATCCGAAGTTTGCAATGCCTCCAATGTCTCAACTATCTGATAAACAGATTGCAGATATAATAGCGTTTTTAAGTTCAGTTGCAAAGAAAGATATATCCGGAGCTGAAGTGATAAAAGATGGCTGTACAAGATGTCACAGTATTAAATACAAAAAGATAACGGCATTTACAAAAGAAAATTATCTGAAAAAATATCTTGGAAAAGTTCCACCTGATTTATCTTTAAAAGGTAGATCTAAAGATAAAGAGTATTTAGAGGCATTTATAAATAATCCTCAATCTGTCCTGCCAGGAACATCTATGCCCAGGCTCGGTTTAACTGAAGAATCTACTCAAAAAGCCATAAAATATCTTGAAGATATTGCAGACCCACATAAAGAAGAAAGAAATAAAATAGGATTTTGGGTAATTGTATATATGCTAATTGGAGTTGTTTTAACATATGCCTGGAAGAAAAAAGTGTGGAAAAGTGTTAAGTAGAATTTAGCATATCTATTATTTCAGGTATAGGTTCAGGAAGTTGTTCCAGCTCCACAGAAATTCTTTCATTTGTTCGTGGGTGATTAAAAGATATTTTGTAAGCTACTAAAGCATGGTAATCTAATATTTCAGAGGCTTTCTGGGCTTCTGGGCTTTTTAAACTACTTTTTTTAAATCCATATACCTTATCGTTTAAAAGAGGATGACCTATCTGTGAAAAGTGTACTCT
>CAZEYS010000009.1:0-35662 GCA_964516095.1 uncultured Aquificales bacterium | reverse complement strand
ACTAACCTGCTTGCCCTTAATGCAGCAATAGAAGCAGCAAGAGCTGGAGAACATGGAAAAGGATTTGCTGTTGTTGCAGATGAAGTAAGAAACCTTGCTGAAAGAACAAGAAAAGCAACAGAAGAGGTTGCCGGGAGTATAGAGAAACTAAAGGAAGAAGCTCAAGAAATAGATAGAATATCTGACACTTTTGTTTTAAAACTGGAAGAAGATGCTAATACCTTAAAATCTCTCGGTAAAGAGTTTGAAAAAATTGTAGAAAATGCTGAAAACATTGACGAGAATACAGAAGAGGTTCTATACCTATTAAGAGTAGTAGTTGGTAAAATAGACCACATTTTACTAAAATTAAAAGCCTATGAAGCTATAGCCTTTAATAAAAAAGAAGAGATTATTCCTGAAACCGAATGTAACTTTGGGAAGTGGTTTACATCTGAGCTTGTGAGCTTATTAAAAGATAAAGGTATTATTGAAGAAATTGCAAAACATCATAAAAACGTCCACGAAAAAGCTCGCATGATAATAGAAAGGGCAGTTGATGAAGGAATTATCGATGAAAAGATTATTGAATGGCTAAAAGATATGGAATATTCAAGTAAAACAGGATTTGAAATATTAGAAGAAGCTATCAAAAAGGAACTTGACAGAATACTGAAAGAAAAAAGAGAAGCTAGAGAGTAAAAATTGGATATAAAAAACAAAAATCTACTTATAACTGGAAGCTCAAAAAGGATAGGCAAGTTTTTAGCTTTAAAATTTGCAGAAGAAGGAGCAAACATTGTAGTTCACTACAACTCATCCAAAGATGAAGCATTAAAGGTTTGTGAAAGTATAAAGAGTAAAGGGGTAAAATGCAAGCTATTGAAAGCTAATTTAGAAGATGAGGAGGAAGCTAAAAAACTTGCTTATCAGGCACTGGAAGCATTTGGTAGTATAGATGTGCTTATAAATAATGCTTCAATTTACTATTCTACACCTTTATTTGATGAAAAAAATGAGATAGATTTGGATAAGTTTTATAAAATTCACGTAAAAGCTCCTTTTATACTCTCCAAAATCATAGGAAAACATATGTATGAAAATAAGCAAGGTCGAATTGTAAATATAGCAGATTACTCCCCTCTAAGACCTTATAGAAACTTCACGCCTTATATTATCTCTAAAGGAGCACTATTAACCCTCACACGGGCACTTGCAAAAGAGCTTTCTCCTCATGTACTTGTGAATGCAGTTTTACCGGGTCCTATAATACCACCAGATGATTTAGAAGACCTTGAAAAACCACTAAAAAAGACACTTTTGAAAAAATGGGCAGGAGAGATTGAAATTTATAAAGCCGTAAAATATCTTGTAGAAACAGATTTTACAACTGGTGCATTTATACCTGTAGAAGGTGGAAGACTTTTATGTTAAATGATTGGATAAAGTTTTTAGGTACAGGTGGTGGTAGAGTTGTTGTATTTCGCCAATTAAGACAGTCTGGTGGGATGTGGATACACCTAAAAAATACAAATATACTGGTTGACCCTGGACCAGGTAGTCTTATAAGAATATTTGAAAACAATTTAGACCCTAAAGATATAGATATTTTCGTTTTGTCTCACAGGCACTTAGACCACGTTGCTGATATAAATTCTGTTTTGGAATCTGCAACAGAAAGTACAAAAAACAAAAAAGACCTTTTAATAGCCCCTAAAGATGCCATAGAAGGCGAAGACCCAGTAATCTTAAAGTACTTAAAAAAAGGTATAAAAAAATTTATTTATACAGAACAAGGCCTTGAAGTAAAATATAAAAATATCTCAATAAAAGCACATATAAAACATATACACAGAGGAGCAGAAACTTACGGTCTTTCATTTGAAACAGAAGAAAAAAAGATAGTTTATGTACCCTGTGGAAAATTTTATGAAGACATGCTTACAGGTTACCCTCCAAATGCAGATTTAATGATATTTAACACAACATTTGTCAAACCAAAACCTAACATAGACCATCTCTCTGCACAAGATGTAATAGAAATGATTAAGGTTTTAAAACCTAAAAAAGCCGTTATTACCCACTTCAGTGTAGATATTTTAAAGGCAAATCCCAAAAAAATAGCAAAATGGATATTCAGTGAAACATCAGTTCCTGTAATACCTGCTGAAGATAATATGAAACTACTAATCTAATGGTATATAATTAGACTTAAAATTAACTCTTTCAGGATAGTTTACAATGAATGTAATCATCGTTGGTGGTGGAGTAATTGGTCTTTCAATAGCTTTTAGACTTATAAATCTTGGTGTAGATGTAACTATCTTAGAAAAATCAAGAGTTGGTAGAGGAGCTTCGTGGGTAGCTGGTGGAATGATAGCTCCTCAAGCTGAAGGTTTACCTGAGGGAGAATTTTTAAACATGTGTCTTGAAAGTAGAGCATTATTTCCCTCTTTTATAAAGGAAATAGAAGAAAAAACAGGCTTAGAAACTGGATACTGGCAGTGTGGTATTCTAAAACTTGCATTTTCAGAAGAGGAAGCCACTAAAATAAAAAATGATGTAAAACGATTTAATAAACTTGGACTAAAAGCTTATTGGCTTGACAGAGATGAGATAAAAAAACAGGTAAATATAAGTGACGAAGTTATTGGAGGTGCTTTATATCCAGATGATGCTCAGGTTGACAATAGAAAACTTGTAGTTGCTTTAGAAGAGTTTGTAAAAAGGTATGGAAAGGTATATGAGTTTGAACCTGCGAAAGAAATTTTAGAGGAAAATGGCATATTTAAAGCTGTTAAAACAGAGGACAGAATAATAGAAGGAGATTTTTGTGTGGTATCAGCCGGTGCATGGAGTAGTAGTTTTAACGTTCCTGTGTTTCCAGTGAAAGGAGAAATGGTTGGTATTGATATAGATAGAAAAGATATAAACAGAGTTTTGTATAGTTCTAAAGCCTACCTTATACCTAGGAAAAATTACAGCAGGTTAGTAATAGGAGCAACCCAAGAAAAGGTAGGATTTAAAGATGGAAATACTGTAAAAGGAATAAAATCTCTACTTGACGGTGTAATTCATACAATTCCTCATCTTCAAAATAACAATATCCAAGAACTATGGTATGGTTATAGACCTGCTACAGACGATGAACTGCCAGTTTTAGGAGAGGCTAATATTAAAAATTTAATATATGCAACAGGACATCATAGAAACGGCATACTACTCACCCCAATAACAGCAAAAATTATTTCTGAATATATATATGCTAAAAAGAAAAGTCCCTATATAGATAAATTTTCACCAAAAAGATTCTTATAACATCAGGAGGTAAGGATTATGTCTGATAAGAAAGACCAAGTACTACTTAAAATAAATAAAATATACAATCCACCAAAAAGGGTTTTAGAAAAAGCCTATATAACAGCAGAAGAATTTGATGAATTGTACAACCAATCAATACAAAATCCTGAAGATTTCTGGGAAAAAATGGCAGAAAAAGAGCTTCACTGGTTCAAAAAATGGGATAAAGTTTTCGAATGGAATTTTCCAGAGTACAAATGGTTCATTGGAGGAAAACTAAACATAACATATAACTGTTTAGACAGACACGTAAAAAACGGTAGAAGAAATAAGATTGCGTATATCTATACAAATGAAGACGAAAAAGAAGTAAAAATAACATATGGAGAACTTCTTGAGCTTGTAAACAAGATAGCTAACGGTCTCAAATCCCTTGGAGTAAAAAAAGGTGATAGAGTTGTTATTTACATGCCATTGGTAATAGAGCAACTTGCAACAATGCTTGCTTGTGCAAGAATTGGAGCAATACATTCTGTGGTTTATGCAGGTTTCAGTTCCAATGCACTAAAAATGAGAATAGACGATGCCAAAGCTAAAGTTGTAGTAACATCAACATGGACAAAAAGAAGAGGGAAAAAGATTGATTTAAAATCTGTAGTAGATGAGGCAGTGGATGGTCTTGATTTTGTTGAGAATATTGTTGTTCTTCAACGAGAAAATGACGATTTTGAACTTGAGGAAAAAGAAGTAGATTTTTATGAGCTTATAAAAAAACAATCTCCTCATTGTGAGCCAGAAATAATGGATGCAGAAGACCCTCTTTTTATTCTATACACATCTGGTTCAACAGGAAAACCTAAAGGAGTTCTACACACAACAGGAGGATATAACCTATATACACATGTAACAACTAAGTATGTGTTTGATTTACACGAAGATGATATATACTGGTGTACAGCTGATCCTGGTTGGATTACTGGACATAGCTATATGGTATATGGACCTTTATCAGTCGGAGCTACATCTGTTATATACGAAGGAGCTCCTGATTACCCAGATCCGGGAAGATGGTGGTCTATAGTTGAAAAATATAGGGTAAATATTTTCTATACTGCTCCAACAGCCATTAGACTGTTCATGAAATATGGTGAAGAATGGCCAAACAAGTATGATTTATCATCCTTAAGGATATTAGGTTCAGTTGGAGAGCCTATAAATCCAGAAGCGTGGATATGGTACTATGAGGTTATAGGAAAAGGTCAGTGTTCAATTGTAGATACTTGGTGGCAAACAGAAACAGGTGGTCATATGATAACAACAGTTCCTTCATATCCACAAAAGCCCGGTAAAGCAGGAAAACCATTCTGGGGAATAGAAGCTGATGTTGTGAATAAGGAAGGTAAACCAGTAGAGCCAAATACAGTAGGATATTTAGTTATTAAAAAACCCTGGCCTTCTGCTCTAAGAACATGTTGGGGAGAACCAGATAGATTTAAAAAATACTGGACTGAAATAGGAAACTACTATTTTGCAGGAGATATGGCTACAAAAGATGAAGATGGATATATTATGATACTTGGAAGGGCTGACGATGTTATAAATGTATCTGGCCATAGAATAGGGACCGCAGAAGTTGAAAGTGCCCTTGTTTCTCATCCTGCTGTTGCTGAAGCTGCAGTAATAGGAAAACCACATGAAGTAAAAGGAGAATCTATAAAAGCTTTTGTAATCTTAAAACAAAACTACAGTCCATCTGAAACTCTTGTTAAAGATTTAAAAATGCATGTTAGACATGAGCTTGGTGCTTTGGCTGTCCCTGATGAAATAGAATTTGTCGAAAAATTACCTAAAACAAGAAGTGGAAAAATAATGAGAAGAGTTTTAAGAGCGAAAGAACTTGGCATGCCACTTGGAGATGTATCAACTTTAGAAGACTAAAAGTTTAAGCTATCCTTGACTGAGATCGGTGGCTTTTAAGGGAGGCTACTTTGCCTTTATCAAATATTGCCCGCCTTGCAGGCTCACCTTCTCCCTGACAGGTGGTGCCTGCAAAACAAAAATTTTCTATAAAAATCTACTTTCTTTTCCTTCAATAAGTCTTTCAATGTTAGAAGAATGTTTCAAGAATATAATTAAAGAAGATAAAAATACTGCTGTAGTAAGATAAAAATCCTTCTCTATGTAGAAAAAGATAATCCAGGATAAAGATGCTGATATAATAGATGCAAGCGATACATATCCAGATACAAGAAATGTTCCAAGCCACACCATAAACACTATAAACGCAACTTTAGCTGAAAGTGCAGTAAGAACACCAAATCCTGTAGCAACACCTTTTCCACCTCTAAATTTCATAAAAATAGAAAAACAATGACCTATTACTGCCGTGATAGCTATTATACTTATTTGTAAAGTATCCCAAAATATGCTTTGAGCTATGTAAACAGGTAAAAAACCTTTTAAAAAGTCTAATATTAAAACTAAAGCTCCAGCTTTTTTCCCAATGGTCCTTGTTACATTGGTAGCTCCAATATTTCCACTACCTTCTTTTGTAATATCTTTACCAAAAATTTTTCCAACAATATATCCAAAAGGAATAGAAGCTATTAAATAAGTAATAATAACAAAAACTACGAATTTTACGTCCATACTTTTTCCCTAAAGAACAATTTAAAATACTCAAAAGCTGAAATATAAGCTACTATAATTGATAGCCATATAAAAATATTACCTTCAAATTTCATACTTAAAGACAATAAAAGTATTGCAATAAACTGTAATGTTGTTTTTAGTTTTCCAAGATTAGAAGCAGAAACTACCTTTCCTTTATTAACCATAACAGTTCTTAGCCATGTGATTAAGATTTCACGAGTAACAATTAAAAATACAATGAAAGAAGAAATGAAATGTTTCTCTACAAAGGCAGTCAGGACTGAAATTGTGAATATTTTATCAATAGCTGGGTCTAAAAGTTTACCGTAATTGGTAACAGCATTTAGTTTTCTTGCCAAAATGCCATCTAACCAATCGGTAATCAGCGTAAAAACAACTAAAAAGGCAGACAAGTATTTATAATCATTTAGTATAGTAAAAATTAGCAATGGTGTGATAAATAGTCTGGAGAGAGTTAAAATATCTGCCCAGCTAATTTTCAACTATTATTACCTTTTTTCTTCCGTAAATATGCTGGTATCTCATCAAGTTCATTATAAATGGTTTCATTAATAATAGGTTTCTGTACATTTATCTGACTTTCTTCCTCTGTTTCTCTAATAAATCTTTTTTCTTTTTTCTGGAAGTTTGATATTTTTCCTTTTTCCTCATCTTCAAAATCAGTAGCTACTACTGTCAATCTAAGCTCATCTTCCGCATTCATATCCAAAGCTGCACCAAATATTATATGGGCGTTTTCATGTGCTAAATCTTTTATTTGTGCAATTGCTTCCTCAACTTCTGAATAAGATAAATCTGGGCTAACTTCAACATTTACCAGCAATCTTCTCGAACCTTTAATAGACGTTCCTTCTAAAAGAGGAGAAGTTGTAGCTGCAACAACCGCTTCTTCTATTTTACTTTCACCTTTTCCACTTCCAACACCTATTAAAGCTTTTCCTCCATTTTCCATTATCGTTTTTACATCAGCAAAGTCTACATTAACAAGTCCAGGAACAAGGATTAAATCTGTTATACCTCTAACAGCCTTATAAAGAATACTATCTACAAGTTTAAACGCTTCTGCAAATGTAAATCTTTTTCCTGCAATATTTGTAAGTTTTTGGTTATTTATTACTATATATGTATCAACTACTTCACTTATCTTTTTCAATCCTTCTTCGGCTATTTTAGCCCGTGCAGGTCCCTCAAAAGCAAATGGTTTTGTAACAACAGCGACAGTTAATATACCCATTTCCTTAGCAGCCTGTGCTATTACTGGAGCTGCTCCTGTTCCTGTCCCTCCACCTAAACCAGCTGCAATAAAAACCATATCAGCACCCTGTAGTGCTTCTTTAATTGCTTCTAAGCTTTCTTTTGCTGCTTCTTCTCCTATTTCAGGTTTGGAGCCTGCACCAAGTCCTCTTGTAGCACTTTCTCCAATGTGAATTTTATTTGGAACAGGTAAAGAGTTTAAGTGTTGTAAATCTGTATTAACTATATACAATTCAACATCCTGCAAACCTTCTTCATACATTCTTGCAACTGCGTTACTGCCTCCACCTCCAACACCAAAAACCTTTATTTTAGATGGATTTTTCGCCTCAGTGTTAAAATTTTCCATTTTTATAACCTCAAAATAGTTCCTTTATTTTCCCAATTATATTTTTAAATATATTTAATATATCATTTTCTTTATTTGCTGTAAAAGACGATTTGCTTGAAATTACTGAATCTCTTTTGAAAATCATCATACCTATACTTGTTGCATAGTCAGGTTTGTCTATTCTATCGGCAAATCCTATATAATCTTTTGGTTTACCTATCCGCACATCTATATATCGGTCAGCATAAGAAGGAAAAACAAATTGGGCTAACTCTTTTATATATGGTGTATTTGCCACTCCTCCTGTTAAAACAATTCCTCCATTTATCTTATCCAAATAACCAGCGTTTGAAACCTCATCTCTTACCATTTCTAAAATCTCTTCTAATCTATAATGGATTGTTTCAACAAGCTCTGCAAGGCTTATTTGCAGTATGCTATTTGAACCAAAAGGCTCTATTTCTATAATCTCATCTCTTCTTAAAGCTTCTTTAAGAGCCATACCATACTGTTTTTTTAGTTCCTCTGCCGTTTGGAACGGTATTTTAAACCTACGTGATATATCTGAAGTTACGTTTTTACCACCAAATGGTATAGTTTTTGTAAACTCAAAAGTCCCATCCTTCAGTACAGCTATATCTGTTGTTCCTCCTCCAATATCTATGAGAAGTATACCCATATCTTTTTCTTCAGGGTATAAGGTTGAAAATGAAGATGCAATTGGGTTATACACATAATCAATTACTTTCAGTCCAGAAGCTTCGATAACTCTATTTAAATTTATAAGTATGTTTTTCTTTACAAGGACTACATGGAATACTCCTCTAAGTTTGGAAGCTATTAATCCTTTAGGATCTATCACTTCATCTATATCATCGAGAATAAACTTTTTCGGGATAATATGTAAAACCTCATATTGGTCTTTATTTATTTTTTCTTCTATTTTTTGCTGAAGCAGTGCTATATCTGCATCATCTATTTCTTTCTGATTTGTTCCAAAGGTTAAAAAGTCTGATACATTTTGACATTCAACATGTATATTTGAAATATTAGCAATAACACTACTAATACTTACACCAGATGACGTTTGAGCTTCGGCTACAGCTTTTCTTATTACTGGTATTACATCACCAGGTTTAACTATTATACCTTTTTCCACCCCTTGGGTTTCTGCTTCCCCAAAACCTATTATATTGAGCTCACCTGCTTCGTCTATATCTCCAACTAAAACAGTGGTTTTGGTGGTTCCAAGGTCTAAAGCTACTATCATACTACTTTTTTTCATTCTTATCTCCTCGCTACAACCATTGAGTCAAAGGTAAAGTTCAAATATTTATAATGTGAAATATCCACTTTTTCAGCAAATTTATCTAATTTTTTTAACTGTTTTTTTAAATTTTCTGTGCTGAAAATTATTATTCTACCATCTCTTGAAAAAAAGGACACTAATTTTTTCTTTATAATAACCTTTTTTACTTTCACATATGAATTCAGCTTATTTTTTGTTTTAAGTATATCTGCAATTAGATTATCCTGCCTATTATCAATTTTATCATAGATGTATATTTTAGGCAGTTTACTTTTAACATTATCTTTGAAAAAGAAACCATCTTTATCAGTAAGATACTTTTGTCCATGATAGTAAACTAAGGCTACAGGTTTTCGTGGAATAATGTATAAATACACCCCTCCTAAAAAAGGCCTTTTTATCCTGACATCCTTAATCTGGTGGTACTTTTTTAATAATATTTCTTTTATTCTGTTTTCATTGAGGAAGAACCAGTTTTCTCCAGAAAAAAGATTTTCTATTTCCTGCTTTTTAACTTTATTAAAACCTATAACTTTTACAACTTTTATTTCTACTAAATTTTTAAAAATAGGTATTTTAGGTAAAAAATATCCAAAAGCTGCACAGGTAAATATCCATACTGAAAACACTATAGTTTTAGATATCTTTTTCATATAAAGCTCCCTGTATTATTTTATCTACGAGTTCATTAAAATTAATTCCAGCTTTTTCAGCTGCCTTAGGTAACAAACTGTGTGATGTCATTCCTGGAATTGTATTTATTTCTAAAACATAAACATTATCATCTTGAATGAGCATATCTATTCGTATAGCACCTTTGCATTCGAAAGTATCCCAACATTTTATGGCAATTCTGTTAATTTCTTTATTTAGCTTCTCTGTCAGAGGTGCTGGACATATATACTGGGTATTTGATGAGATATACTTTGTATTAAAATCGTAAAAGTTTGATTCAAATTTAATTTCTATAGGTGGCAGAACTTTGCCATTAAGCATAGCAACTGTAATTTCTCTACCCTTTATGTATTCTTCTATAAGCAGGTTTTTGTAATCCTTTAACTTACTTAAGGCCATTTCAAGTTCTTCTTTATTGTGAACTATAAAAACACCAATAGAGGACCCTTCTTCTGCAGGCTTCACAACTGCAGGAAAATTGACATTATAAGTGGTATAGCCTTTAGGCGTATTTATATTATTCGCTTGTAAAATTGTTTTTGTTAATTTTTTATCCATACATATAGCACTTGTTCTGGCATTGCTTCCTGTATATTTAATTTGCAAAAAATCTAAAATAGACTGTATCTGTCCATCTTCACCACCTTTGCCATGTAATGCTATAAAAGCTAAATCTGGATTGTATCTTTTTATTTTTTCTATAAATTCTAATCCGTAGATAGGGTCAAAAACTTCGTAAATATAACCAAGTTCTTTTAATGCTTTTTCAATGGCTTTACCAGACTGTATTGAAATTTCCCTTTCCTTTGAAGTCCCTCCATACAAAAGTGCAATCTTAAAATCTTTTCTATTCAACAATTTTTATTTCCCGCTCAAGTTTTATATTAAACTCCTTTTCTATATCTCTTTCGGCGCTTTCAAGTAATTTCATTAAATCTTTAAATTCAGCATTTCCATAATTTACCAGAAAATTCGCATGTTTTTCTGAAAAACCAATATCATTTACTCTTTTTCCTTTATACCCTGCCTCTTCCAAAAGCCTGCCAGCATAATCATTCGAAGGGTTTTTGTACGTAGAACCAGATGTTGGTAAATTTAAAGGCTGTGCTTTTTTTCTTTTCAATAAATGCTGTTTTATTACGCTTTTTATATCTGTTTTACTGGGTGACAGCCTTAGTCTAACTTTATATATGAAAGATACATCTTTTTGAAACTGTGTTTTTCTGTAGGAATACTCTATATTTTCTTTTTTATCTTCAAAAAGCTGACCTTTTTTATCTAACCAGTGTACTTCCTCAACTATATCAAATATTTCGCTTCCAAACGCCCCAGCGTTCATATAAACAGCACCACCAACAGATGCAGGGATACCTGATAGATTTTCAAATCCTTTTAAATTAAATTTTTCCACCAATGCCAGTATTTGTTTAAAGCTTACACCAGCCTGTGCATCTATAAAACAACTGCCATTTTCAAAGGAAAATTCTAACTTTTTTAAAAATTTTGTAGACACAAAAATATGGTCAAGCTTTCCATCTTTAAATATAGTATTACTACCTACTCCTATAGGAATAAATTTTTTATTTTCATTCAAACTTTTTTCTATTAAAAACCTTATATCATCTAAATTTTCTGGCATATATACCTTTTTAGCTTTTCCACCTATCTTTA
The DNA here is from genome assembly GCA_964516095.1 of uncultured Aquificales bacterium. GTDB lineage: Bacteria > Aquificota > Aquificia > Aquificales > Hydrogenothermaceae > Hydrogenothermus. The sequence continues at coordinate 24,470 of CAZEYS010000009.1, read as the reverse complement.
TTGTAGAAAAATGCTTTAATTCAACATCCTCTAAAATTTTCATGAAACAATCTCTTCATATATTCTTTTTTCTGCATCTAAAATAGCAAACTTTTTTATCTGGGATTTAAGAAGACCAAAATCCATTTTTAAAATGTCTTTAATCAAACTATTTATTATATTTATATCTTTTTCTTCTATAACTTTTGATAAACCTTTCTCTTCCAACCATTTTACATTATAAAACTGATGATTTGATGCAGCATAAGGGTATGGTACAAATATACTATATTTGCCAAAGGCCATAAGTTCATTAACAGTTCCAGAACCTGCCCGTGATATCACAAAATCCGATGCTTTATACAAAATACCCATATCTTCATAATAACTATAAGTGATAAGATTTTTTAAATTTGAGTGGATAGGATTTTTTCCCTGTATATTTATAAAAATAGTATCTGGGTTTTCTTCAGCAAGCTCGATAGCCTTAGCGTTAAGTTTTTTTGCACCCTGACTTCCACCAAAAATAAGGACTACTTTTTTGTCTACAGGTATACCGAGCATCTCCCGAGCCTTTTCCTTTGTTAAATTTAATCGCTGTTTTAGACTTTCTCTTATTGGAAGACCTGTTCTTATAACTTTTTCTTTTGGAAAATATCTTTTTGAGAAATCAAATGTTACAAACACCTTTTTTGCAAATTTTGAAAGTAGAATATTCGAATAAGAAGGTATTGAGTTTTGTTCATGGATATAAAGGGGAATACCAGATATCTTTGAAGCAAGTCCTAAAGGTATTGATGTGTAACCTCCAAAACATATTGCAAATTCAGGCTTTTCTTTTTTTATAAAATCTCTTATTTTTAGTGCAGTTTTCATTAATTTATAACTTGAAGAGGCTTTTTTAAGAAGAGATTTACCTCTAACACCTTCTATGTTAAAAAGATACTTGTTATCTATAAAGTCTTTTTGAGCTTCAATTCCTCTATCTGTACCAAAATAAAAAATATCATAGCCCTTATTTTTTAAATACTGAGCAACAGCCAAAGCAGGATAAAAATGTCCTCCTGTTCCACCTCCTGCAATAAAAACTTTTTTACCCATTTTTAACCCCATATAGATTTAATAGGTTCTTTTGAAATTCTTAATAAAATTCCAGCAGATATACAACTAACTAGAAATGAAGAACCTCCATAGCTAATAAATGGAAGTGTAAAACCTGTAGGTGGAAACAAACCTACATTTACGAGCATATGAAATAAAGCCTGAAATGTTAGAAGGTATGTTACCCCAAGACCAAAAAGTTGAGTAAATGTGTCAGACCTTGTTGTTGAAATCTGGATACCTCTAATGAATACTATAAGGTAAAGGAGGATTAAAAAACTAACTCCCAAAAACCCAGTTTCTTCTCCTATCAGGGCAAGTATATAATCGGTATGAATTTCAGCTAAATAATATAATTTTTGAATTCCTGCTCCAATACCTTCACCTACAAATCCTCCTTTAGCAAATGAAACTAAAGATTGGATAACCTGATTAGAGTGTTCAGAATGAGAAAAAGGATGAATGAATACCATAAGTCTTTCTTTTGCATAGTTTGAAGACATTATCTTATAAACAAAAATAGGTGCTCCAATAATTAATAAACCTAAGATATACCGTAATTTTATGTTAGTTGAAAAGATAAGAGCTAAAGACAGTAAAAATATAAAAATAGCAGCACCTTTATGGGGTTCTAATAGTACCAAAAAGGATACAAATGCCGGAAAAGAAAATAAAGCAATAACTTTATTAATTTCTGGAATTTCCCCATCTCCTTTTTTATAAATATAAAAAGATATAAAAAGAACAACAGCTAATTTGGCAAATTCTGATGGTTGAATATTGAAAAAACCCAGACTTATCCATCTCTTCACACCAGAAGAAGGAATAATTAAAACTACTATCAGGAGAAAGAGAATAAAAAATGCAAAAGGATAAGCTATTTTTTTCCAGAATTTAATAGGAATGAGATATGTGAGCAACATCAAAAAAATTCCTATAAAGATTATTATTAGTTCTTTCCTTAAAATGATTTGATATTTGACATACTCTGTTTTTACTAAAACAGCACTATATACAAAAATCCCCCCAAGTAGTATCAATGTTAGAAATACTGTAAACAGAACTTTATCAAAATATATACTTCGTACCATGTAACTTCCTTTGAGAGTAAATATTGTATAATAATACAATCTTTTTCGTATTTTATTAAATTTCAATTAATAGGGAGTTATTACTATGGGTAAAAAAATACACTTTACAGATGTAACGCTTAGAGACGGCCAACAAAGCTTACTTGCAACACGAGTAAGAACCGAAGATTTACTCCCAGCAGCAGAAAAATTAGACAAAGCGGGGTTTTGGTCTTTAGAAGTATGGGGAGGAGCAACATTTGATGTTTGCCTTCGATACTTAAAAGAAGACCCCTGGGAAAGATTAAGAAAAATTAAAGAAGTTGCTCCAAATACTCCACTTGAGATGCTTTTAAGAGGTCAAAATTTAGTTGGTTATAGACACTATCCTGATGATGTTGTTGAAGAATTCGTAAAAAGAGCTGCTGATAATGGAATAGATGTATTTAGAATTTTTGATGCATTAAATGATGTAAGAAATATGGAAGTTGCAATATCTGTTGCAAAAGAAGCTGGAAAAACAGTTAAAGGGGTACTTGCGTACACTATAAGTCCAGTTCACACTATTGATTACTATATAAATGTTGCAAAGCAACTCCGGGATTTAGGAGTAGATATAATTTCCATAAAAGACCAGGCAGGTATTTTATCCCCTAAGGTAGCTTACGAACTCGTTTCAAGGTTAAAAGAAGAGGTGAAATTACCTGTTCATGTACACGCTCAATCAACAGCTGCTCTTGCTGAGATGACTTATCTGAAGGCAGCAGAAGCTGGTGTGGAAATTATTGATACAGATGTTTCAACATGGTCATGGCTTACTGCTCACCCAGCAGTTGAAACAATGGTTTATGCTTTAAAAGAATTTGGATATGAAATAGATATAGACTTATCTATAATTGAAGAAGTAGCCAATTATCTAAAAGAGGTAAGGAAAAAATATAAAAAGTACGATACTGCAGAAAAATGGCCAGATGCTCAGGTGTTAATTCACCAAATACCTGGTGGAATGATGTCTAACTTTATTGCCCAGCTTAAGGAAAATGATGCCTTAGATAAATTAGATGAAGTGAAAAAAGAAGTTGCCAGAGTAAGGGAAGACCTTGGATATCCACCACTTGTTACACCAACATCTCAAATAGTAGGAACCCAAGCTCTTTTAAACGTATTACAGGGAGAAAGATATAAAGTTGTTACAAAAGAAGTCAAAGATTATGTTAAAGGGCTATATGGAAGACCTCCGGCACCAATAAAACCTGAAATAATCAAGAAGATAATAGGTGATGAAGAAATAATCCAGGTTAGACCAGCAGATTTATTAGAACCTGAGCTTGACAAATGTACAAAAGAGGCATATGACGCTGGAGCACGTTCGCCAGAAGATGTTCTTTCTTATTGTCTATTCCCACAGGTTGCTAAAGAATTCTTTGAATGGAGAGAAGCATACGAAAGAGGTGAAGCTCTACCTCCACAAATAGAGGAAGTATCTGAAGAAGAATGTCCTTCCAAGGCTCCTATTGAATTTAACATTACACTACATGGAGAACAATACCATGTTCAGATTGCTGGCGTAGGAAATCCTATAGAAGAGGGAAAACCGTATTTTATTAGGATTGATGGAAAACTAGAAGAAGCCTTAGTTCAACCTATTAGAGAGATAGAAGTAGGAGAAACATTCGAATCATTACCTGAAGCTGGAACAGCAGTAGGAAAAAGACCAAAAGCGGTTGATGTGGGAGATGTTTCTTCTCCAATGCCAGGAAAGGTAGTATCTGTAAAAGTATCTGTAGGGGATAAAGTTAAAAAAGGTGATGTTCTATTGATAGTGGAAGCAATGAAAATGGAAAATGAAATACATGCTCCTATTGATGGAGAAGTTGTTGAAGTTTACGTACATGAAGGAGATAAAATAAATCCAGATGAATGTCTGGTTAAAATAATGCCGTAAGGGAGAGAAGTTCTCCCTTTATATTTTTATATTTGACTCTTTTAAAAGCTTTTCTTCTATTGTTTCCAAAGTCGTACTTTTAAACATATTGTATAAATGTTCCCTTTCAACTGCCCATTCGTTGTGAATAGCACACGGGGCATTGTCTGAACATTCCTCAAATCCTAAAATACATGTTCTAAAAAGTTTATCTCCATCAATTGCCAGAATAATATCATATATAGTTATCTCCTCTGGTGAACGTGCAAGTTTTACTCCACCATTTGGCCCTCTATAAGACTCTAAAAAACCATTTTTAACCAGTTTTTGAAGTATTTTTGATAAAAAATAAAAAGATAATTCTAAATCTTGGGCAATTTCTTTTATAGAAATAAAGTTATTTTCTTTCTGTCTTTTAGCTATATATATCATTGCTCTTATTGCATCTTTACATGCTGTTGATAACATCAAATCCACTCCTTTTTCTCTTTATAAACATTCGGGAAAAGAAAATTTTCTTCTTCTAAAAAATGATCTTTTATCATACTAAAAATTTTTTTTATTTGCTTTATAACTTTATCGTGATTTTTTTTATCGTTTAAACTTATCTCCCATTTCAGATCTTCTATTGCTTCGTCTATAACATCATGGGCAAACTTAATAGCCTGACTGTCAAAATCTGGAAATTTTCCTTCAACTTCTTCATTAAGGTTTTCTTCCTCTTTTTGAGCGTGTTCTTGAATATCAGTTTCTAAAAATTTCAAAATATCTTCAAGTACTTCTTCACTGAAATCGCTCTCTAAACGTTTTTCAAAATCTTTCATCTTCTGGATGTAGTTTTGATGTTCTTCTATTAATTCTTCGATTAAATTTCTTATATCCATAGTATTAAAACCCTGATAAAAAAGATGCTGTAACCATATCCATCGTGTTCAAATGATTTATTAGCCAAGGTAAAAAACCATGTTCTAAAAAATTAGCCACTATTTGAGTGTCTTTAGTATTTTCAAACTTTTTTCTAAGGTTATAAAGGTCATTTAAAACTCTATCATGTTCCGCTTTATGCATTGGATAGGCAAAAAATTCGTTTTGTTCCATTAAGTCTTCTTCAAAATCAAAGTGTCCTTCTATATGCTCTATAAATTCATCCAACAGTTTTTTTGTTTCTTCATAATTTCCAGACTTTGCAGCCTTATATAGGTTATTAATCATATCAACTTCTTCATAGTGGATTTCATTCATCTCATTTAGAGCAACTTTTGGAAGTTGTTCTTTTGTTATTAACATAGCTATTAACTCCTAAACAGATTTTATACTCTTAAATCTATAATTTATAATAACAGAGCAAAATGAGTTTTATCATAAAGGCTTTGTGTAGAATGAAAAGATAGCCCCTAAAAACAAGGGGCTAACATCTAAAATAATTAAACTAATCTGTTTCTTTGAGACTGTGTTATTGATGTTGCTATGGAAATATCTCGTGGAAATTCTGTACCTCTTTGAGTTGTTCTAATCTCAAGATCTTCTGTTTCAAAATAAGATTTTATTATCTGTATAGCTTCATCAATATTAAACTCTTTACATGAAAAAATATCTATTGAAAAGTAATTTTTCTCTGGAAAAGTATGTATGCTTATATGACTTTCTGCAATGATAACAAACCCTGAAATACCCCAATCTTCAGGTTTCTCTCCACCATCATACTTAAATACATAAGGAGGCATAATCTTGGTCATGCCAATTTTCTCTGGAAGTGTTTCTAAAAAGTTTGTGACAGCTTCAATGCTTGCAAGTTTTTCATAACTTGCGTTATAGCCATCGACCATTAAATGAGGGCCAAATCCTATCAATCCATCAATCCTCCGTTTAAATTTGTAAAAATAAAAATATATCACAAAACTCATAAATGTAAATAAAAAAAATAAAGTTAAACATATGCTATACTTATTTATAGATAATTTTATTTAAGGTTTAGGAGGGTTAAAAATGAAAAAGTTTCTGGTAGCTTTATTAGGTGCATCTTTTATTTCACTTCCATCTTTTGCAGTTAATAAAGAAAACGTTGGTTGTGGTTTGGGATACATGATATTCAAAGATAGTCCTGATAGTGTACTATTTGAAGTTTTAGCCGTTACTACAAACGGAACTTCAGCTAACCAAACTTTTGGTATTACTTTTGGAACTTTAGAATGTAAAAAACCTACCAAAATAGTAAAAAATGACAGACTATTTAAATTTGTCTCAGATAATATGGACGAACTTGCTTCTGATATAGCATCTGGACAGGGGGAAACGTTAGAAACTGTTGCAGAGCTTTTAAATATCCCACAAGATAAAAAATCTGTTTTCTTTAGAAAATTACAAATGAACTTTGATAAAATTTACCCATCAGAAAATGTTCAATCTGCAGATGTAATTGATAAGATTGTTGAAATTTCAGAGGAAGTTTAACCTTATCATACTGGCAGGGCTTTCCTGCCTCTTTATATCTCATAGTAGTTATTCGGTATCGTTATACGATTTATCTAAAAATCCTGTTTGGCTAAAACTTCTTCATTATAGAAATGGTAAAAGTGAAATAGATGATCCTGATTTTTTCCTGTCCAAAAAAGGTAATAAAGACCCATTACTGGAATTAAAAGCAACCATCAGAGCGTTTTTAAAATCGAAAGAACTTGGGGATAAGAACCCTATTTGTATGTATCCTGCCAGATTTGAATTTTTAAATAAGTATTTAAACTTAAAAAGAAAAATAAAGAAATTCCCACACTGCCAAAAACTTAATGAGTTTTTAAAGGAAGTAAATCCACATTCTATATCCATCATATTTTCAGATTATTATCTTAATAGTCCTGCTTCAATGTATGGACACACTTTTATAAGAATTAATCCACCCTTTAAAAGTTCACTACTTGGCTATAGTGTTAATTTTGCAGCAAATGCAAATAGAAGCGAAGGGATTTTATACTATATTAAGGGTTTAATAGGTCTTTATAAAGGTTATTATTCTATATTCCCATACTACAAAAAAATCTTTGAATATAACAACTTAGAAAGTAGAAATCTCTGGGAATACTCTCTAAATTTATCCCCTAAAGAAGTCAGGTTTATAACTTTACACGTATGGGAGTTAAAAAATCGTTATTCTTACTACTACTTCTTTAATAAAAACTGTTCTTATCATGTTTTATATCTTATAGATGTAGTAAAACCAGAATATAATCTAACAGAGCACTTTAAGCTATGGGTTATTCCAATAGACACTATAAGATTGTTAAGGGAAAAAGGGTTAATTAAACGGTATTACTTTCGACCATCTACTACAACAATAATAAACACATTTTTAGAAAAAAACACAGACCTATCTAAAAATGATATTCTTCTAGCTAAAAAAATAGCTAAGTTTAAAATCAAACCATCACAAATTATAAGAAGAAAAGATATAGCACCGAAAAAGAAAGCAGAAATTCTAGAGCTTTCTAAATACTTATTTATGTACTTTTCCATAAAAAATAAAATGCCCCAAAAGTTATATAAAAAAAGACTTTTAAAACTATTATCAGTTAGAAGCAAAGTAGGTATTATCACACCTTTAAATATTAAACCTCCGATACCACCAGAAAAGGGGCATAAACCTTCAAAAGTTTCTATATCTTTTGGTAGTGATGATAGGAAATTTTTCTATCAGTTTAGGTTTAGAACAGCCTACCATGAACTTGAAGATAGTGATAAGGGTTTTTTAAAAGGTTCGGAGGTAGTCTTTCCCTCTTTCTCAATTAGATACTATCCAAATCAAAATAAAGCTGTTTTAAACTCTCTTACTTTTGTAAGGATAACTTCTATATCTCCAGAAAATCTAATATTCAAACCTATTTCCTGGTATGCCAATGCATCTATAAGTAGAGATTGGATAAACAACGAAAAGGAACACTTTTTTAATGCTGAATTTTCTTTAGGAAAAGGATACGGAAAGAGATTTCTGTCATTCTTAGGGTTCTCTTCAGGAATTCAGCTTAATTTAAAATATGCTACCCATAGCCGAATACCTATAGGTATCAGATATATAGGCGTTTTAGGTATAAATAAACTAAAACAAATATTTTACTTCTATCCTCACATTGACTTTTACCATAATCATTCTAAAAGTGCTTTTGATATCGGTTACAAAATGGGCTATCACCTAAAAACCAATCTTTCTTTAGTGTTTACTGGTAAATATAATGTTAGGGGTAAAAATAGCTTTTTAGAGTATTTTTCTAGTTTGAACATTTTCTTTTAATAATTAGAATAATCTACTAATATAACTTTTCTATTTTTGATATAATTTTAACCAGATACTTTATAATTAACGGAGGAAGTAAATTTGTCAATCAAAGGAAAAGTATGGAAATTTGGAGACGATATAAATACAGATGAAATAATCCCAGCAAGATATCTTATAACAACAGATCCAAAAGAACTAGCAAAGCATGTTATGGAAGATGCAGACCCTGAATTTCCTAAAAAAGTCCAACCTGGGGATATTATAGTTGCAGGTAAAAACTTTGGTTGTGGTTCATCCCGTGAGCATGCTCCACTTGCAATAAAGGGTGCTGAAATTTCTGCAATCATAGCTGAAAGTTTTGCAAGAATATTTTATAGAAATGCAATAAATCTGGGTATGAACATTATCGAGGCCCCTGAAGTTGCAAAAGAAGCAGAAGAGGGAGACCAATTGGAAATAGACCTTGAAAAAGGAATTATAAAAAATCTTACAAAGGGTAAAGAGTACAAAATAAAACCTCTTCCAGAAGATTTAAAGAAAATACAAGAAGCTGGCGGATTAATGGAGTATGCGAAGGCTAAAATAGAGGGCCGATAATGCCTTTTGAAAAGATACTGGCATGTGTAGATTTCTCAGACATTTCTGATGCAGTAGTAGATTCTGCTGCGCTTTTTGCTAAAACGTTTAATAGTAAACTGTATCTCTTAACTGTAGTCGAGAGACCTGTTCCTCTAATCCACGAAGGACTTGAAGATTTAATTGAGCCTACAGAAATAGAGCTTTTAATTGAACTTGAAAAAGACTTAAAAAAGGAAGCTGAAGAAAAACTTTCAAGGTATGCATCTTACTTAGCAGAAAAAGGATTGGAAGTACAGTACATAGTTGAAGTTGCAGATATTGTAGATGGAATATTAGATAATATTGAAAAATTAAATGTAGATTTAGCTGTACTTGGAAGCCACAAAAAAGGGCTGCTTGATAAGTTACTACTTGGAAGTGTTACAGAAAAAGTTATCAATAAAGCACCAACATCAACACTTGTAGTAAAAGGTAAAAAAATTGACCACATACAAAAACTACTTGTTGGTTATGATTTTTTACCAAGTTCAAAACAAGCCTTAGAAGTAGCCTCTTATATAGCTGAGAAATTCAATTCAGAAATATTTATAGTCCATGCAGACACTGATTCATCTGTCATACATATAAAATCCATATACGAAACAGTTAAGAATAAAAAAGTAAAGCTCTTAAAACAGATTTTGAAAGAGTTAGAAGAAAAAGGCATTAAAGCCAGTTATGAGATATTAGAAGAAAGACCTTTAGAAGCTATTTTGGAAGAGATAGAAAAATACCATCCTGATTTGACAGTGGTAGGGAAAAGGAAAAGTTCTAAGCTAAAAAGATTATTTTTAGGTTCTACAGCAATGAAAATAGTAAAACATGCTCCTAATTCAGTTTTAGTTGTAAGGAAATCTGATGAATAAAGTATTGATACTATTGGTATTTTTTCTTGTGAACATGTCCTGTGGGGCACTATCTCGGGAAGAAAATCCTTATTTTTATTACGTAATGTGTAAATACGCCTACTTAAACAAGGATTTTAAATCCGCAGAGGAGCTCTGTGAAAAAACTGTATCACTGATGCCTGATACAAGAAAAGCGTACAAAGAACTTATAAAAATCCTGATAAAAGAAAACAAAATCCAAAAGGCAGAAAAATACGCTCAGATTTATAAATCTAAATTTAAATCACCTGATGATTACATATTTTTAGCAAAAGTTTTTAATACAATTGGAAATTTTCGTAAAGCTCTAAAAATACTTGAAGAAGGACTAAAAAAGAATCCTGAAAATCCTCAAATTATGTTTTATCTTGCAGATATGTATTTAAAAAGAGGAAAATTCAAAAATGCAGAAGATTTATTAAAAAAAGTGATAAAAACAAATTTCAATCAAAAAGAACAGGCTTATTATCTACTTGCACGAATTGAAATTTTAAAAGGAAACTTAAAAAAAGCAGCTGATTACTTAGAAAAGGCTTTTTCAATAGAAAAACAAAATCCTGATATATTTGTTCTACTTGGAGAAATATACAGACAGCTTGGAGAGTATAAAAAGGCAGAAAATGTTTATCTTCAAGCATTGAAATATAATCCAGATGATTTTCAAGCCTTGAGTAGGCTATTTCAAATATATGTTGAAACAGACCAGTATGAGAAGGCAAAACAAATTATAGATAAGCTTGCAAAACTGTATCCTTTTGAAAAAGATGTTCTTTTAAAGCAGTTTTACCTTTATCTGAAAATAAATAAAGTTAAACAGCTAATTCCAAAACTCAAAGATTACATAAAAAAACATCCAAACGATACAGATGCACTACTGATTTTAGGAATGGCTTATGAAGCTACTGGTGATTATAAAAATGCAGAAGAAGTATATCAAAAGGCACTAAAAATAAAACCTGATGATGAAGAAATAATAGATAAACTTGTATCATTACTTGTAAAAGAGAAAAAATACCAGAAAGCAATAGACATACTTCAAGAAGCCTATATCAACAATCCACAGAACTACACATACCTTGAAGAAATGGCAGATGTAGAAGACTTAAGCGGTCATACAGAAGAGGCTGTTGAGACTATAAAGGAAGCTATAGAAGAAAACCCTAAAGATGAGTATCTTTACTTTAAACTTGCAACGTATTTAGACAAACTTGGGAAATGGAAAGAAGCTGAAAAAGCTCTTAAAAAGGCAATAGAAATAAGGCCAAACTTCAGCGATGCTTTAAATTATCTTGGCTATTCATACATTATAAGAAATGAAAATGTAGATGAAGGAATTGAGCTTGTCAAAAAGGCGTTAAAATACTCCCCAGATAATCCGGCATATCTTGATAGTCTTGCTTGGGGATATTACAAGAAAGGAGATTATAAAAAAGCTTATGAAATAATGAAAAAAGTAATTAAGAAAATCAAAGATGACCCTGTGGTTTTATATCACTTTGGTGCAATATTAGAAGCTATAGGGGAAAAAGAAAAGGCCAAAGAATACTACAAAAAAGCTTTAGATTTACTTAAAAACATGAAAGAAGAGCCTGAGAAAGGTTTAAAAGAAAAAATAAAACAGAGATTGAAAAACCTAAAATGATAGTAAGATTAATTGTTTTAGCTGTAGTTTTGATACTATCGTCGTGTAGTATAAAAAAGACACAAACATGTGCTCTGGATTTTCAAAAAACCATAGATTATCAGAAAAAACTACCTACATATTACAAATCGACTGGCAATGTTTATATAGCCGGCATACCTGTATTATTTAAAGGTGAGTTTAAAAAAGGCCAGAGCACTCTTTCTCTGTATACAATATTTGGTCAAAAGATTGGATACATAAAAGAAAACAACAAAGATGTTTGTATTAGTTTTAATAATTTAAAAAAATGCGGGGATAAAGACCTTTACAAGAATATTTTAAACGTTGATATTCCTGAAAAATTGAAAGATATCCTTATAGGAAAGATAGACATAAGTGACGCAAATAATTATTCGTGTAAAGATGGTTATCTCATTGTAAGGAAGGATGATGTTTTATATAAATTTAAAAATGGTAAACTTTCTGAGATAAAGTACAAAAACTATAAAATACTGTATAAATATAAAAATCAAAAAGTGTTTATAGAGCTGTATGATAATGAAGATAAAAAAGCTAAAATTGTACTGAATAAAATACAGAGGATAAAGTAATGTTTATCAAAGTCTGTGGTATAACAGACGAAAATCAAGCTAAAGAAATAGCAAATTACGGAGCAACTCATATAGGAGTAGTTTACTTTCCCCATAGCAAAAGACATGTAAACTTTGAAAAGATTAAAAGCATTAAAAAGGTAATTCCCCAAAATACTAAACTTACTGTAGTTGTAGTAAATCCAAAAAAAGAAGAAATACATAAACTTTTTGAAGTAGCAGATGTAATACAGTTCCACGGCGATGAAGATATAGAATTTCTTAAATCGTTTCCAAAAGAAAAGATTATAAAAGCATTTAGATTAAAAGATGGAAAATCAATAGAAAAAATTAAGCCTTTTCTTGATGAGGGTTTTCAAATTTTAATAGATGCTTATAGCAATAAAGAATACGGTGGGACAGGAAAACAGATAGAAGAAAAAATTATAGAAAAAGTAAAGGTATTAACTGACAATTTCATACTTTCAGGAGGTTTGTCAGAAAATAACGTTTATGATTTAATAAAAAAATATAAACCTTTTGGTGTAGATGCATCATCTAAACTTGAAGTAAGACCAGGTATAAAAGATTTAGACAAAGTTTATAAATTTATAAAAAACTCTAAAAAAGCATTTGAGGAATTAAATATTGAGTGAGTTTGTAAAACAGATAAAACCTCATTTTGAAAGGGCTACTATACCTCTGATTAATATATTCTCGAAAGCAAATATATCTCCTCATATTCTGACTTTAAGTGGCTTGGCGTTTACAGCAATAGCTTCCTATTTTATTTATACATATCATTTTTTCTGGGCAGGAGTGCTTTTAGCTATTGGAGGTTTTTTTGATGCTTTAGATGGCCATCTTGCAAGGAAAAGTGGTAAGGTGTCTACTTTTGGTGCTTTTTTAGATTCTACAGTTGATAGAATTGCAGATTTTTTGCCACTATCGGCATTAGTCTTCGTATTCAAAGATGATGATTTTATGTTGGCTTTTATATTAATGGCAATACTATTTTCTTTTTTAGTTAGTTATGCCAGAGCTAGAGCTGAAGGCCTTGGATTAAGATGCACAGTAGGTTTCTTTGAGAGACCAGAAAGATTAATAATTTTGATAATTTCACTAATAACAGGCTTCATTAAGATAGGAATCATAGTGCTTGCTATTGGAAGCTTTATAACATTTTTACAGAGAGTTCTTTATGTGCTTAAGCAGGAGGAAATAAATGGAAAATAAAAGGGTCTTAAATGAAGAAGAAATTCAAAAAGCACTGGAAAATTTAAAATACTGGAAAAAAGAGTTTAAATGTATATCAGCACGTTTTTATATTGAAGACTGGAATAAAATAACTGCATTTTTAAAACATATATCTAACTGCATCCAGCAGACAAATCATCATCCAGATATAATCTTTCACACAGCGACAAAAACAATAACAATATCCACAACAACACATTCAGAAGGAGGAATAACTCAGGCAGATATAGATTTAGCAACAAAAATAAACAGTTTTTTTGAAAATTGATAATATAATATATAAAAATTAAAAAGGGCGAAAGAAGGTTGAAAATAAAAGATAAAGAGTTCAAACTACTTATACCGGAAGAAAATATAAAAAAAAGAATAAAAGAGATAGCTAAGCAAATAGATGAAGATTTTAAAAATAGACAGATACTGGCTATAGGTATTCTAAAAGGCTCTTTTATATTTTTTTCTGATTTAGTTAGAGAGCTTAAAACCAAAGTATATATAGACTTTATGCAGGTTTCATCCTATCATACAAGTATGGAAAGCTCAGGTGAAGTGATTTTTGTTAAGGACATTACACAGGATATACAAGGAAAGGATATTCTTATAGTGGATGACATAATAGATACAGGCAGAACATTGAAAGCCCTTGTAGAAGCTTTAAGTCAAAGAAACCCTAACTCAATAAAAACATGTGTTCTTTTAGATAAAAAAGAAAGGAGAGAAGTGGATTTTGATGCAGATTATATAGGTTTTGAAATACCAGATAAGTTTGTTATTGGATATGGACTTGACTGGGCAGAAGAAGGGAGAAATTTAAAAGAAATATATTGCATTGCCGATTAAAAGTTATTAATTTAATTAGTAACTATTACTGATAAGTTATTGGAGGTCATAATGAGAAAATTAATCATATTTGATACAACATTGCGAGACGGCGAACAGGCTCCAGGCTTTTCAATGACTGTAGAAGAAAAGATTACAATGGCTAAACAATTAGAAAAGTTAGGAGTTGATGTAATAGAAGCAGGTTTTGCAGCAGCTTCTAAAGGTGATTTTGAAGCTGTAAATGAAGTTGCTAAAGTCATAAAAAATTCTGCTGTATGCTCTTTAGCAAGAGCTTTACATTCAGATATAGAAAAAGCAGGTGAAGCATTAGCTCCAGCAGAAAGAAAAAGAATACATACCTTTATAGCAACTTCTCCTATTCATATGGAATATAAATTGAGAATGACCCCAGAACAAGTATTGGAAAGAGCAGTTGATGCAGTACAATTTGCAAGAAATTTTACAGACGATGTTGAATTCTCAGCAGAAGATGCAGTTCGCTCTGAAAAAGAGTTTTTATATAGAGTAATTGAGGCAGTAATTGCTGCAGGAGCAAAAACTGTAAATATACCAGATACTGTTGGATACGCTGTACCAGAAGAATTTGGACAACTGATAGAAGATATAAAAAATAATGTTCCTAATATAGATAAAGCTATAATTTCTGTTCACTGTCATAACGACCTTGGTCTTGCTGTTGCAAATTCATTGACAGCTGTAAAAAAAGGAGCAGGGCAAGTTCATGCAACAATAAATGGAATTGGTGAAAGAGCAGGTAATGCAGCATTAGAAGAAGTTGTAATGGCTGTAAAAGTAAGGAAAGATTACTTTAATGATATATACACAGACATAAATACTAAAGAGATATATAAAACCAGTAGACTCCTTTGTAGATTAACAGGAAGTTTTGTTCAACCAAACAAAGCAATAGTTGGAGACAATGCTTTTGCCCATGAAGCTGGTATTCACCAGCATGGACTTCTTGCAAAAAGAGAAACTTATGAAATAATGAGAGCAGAGGATGTAGGCGTTCCTTCTTCTAAAATAGTACTTGGAAAACATTCTGGAAGACACGCATTTAAAACTAGACTTGAAGAACTTGGATATAAAAATTTATCAGAAGAAGAAATAGATAAATTATTTGTTAAGTTTAAAGAACTTGCTGACAAGAAAAAAGAAGTATTTGATGAAGATATAGAAGCTCTGATATTTGATGAGTTATTTAAATCTTATGAGGAAGTCAAACTTTTACAGTTTCAAACTGTAAGTGGAAATAGTGCAATTCCAACTGCTACTGTTAAATTATTTATAGATGGGAATGAGGTAATATCAACAGCTTATGGAGATGGGCCAGTAGACAGTGCATTAAAAGCAGTTGAAAAGGCTTTAAATGTAAAAAGTCGCTTAAAAGACTACACAATAAGGTCTTTAAGTTATGGAAAAGACGCAATGGGTGAAGTAAGACTTATAGTTTCATTTGAAGATGAAGAAGTTTCTGGTAAAGGTGTATCGACAGATATAATCGAAGCAAGTGTTAAAGCTTATTTAGATGCTTACAATAGATATAAAGCACGAAAAGCATTTGCAAAACAAAGAATAGGAGAAGGAATATGATAAAAAAGTATGTGACTATCCTATCTTTAGGAATATTTATATCAACTTCAGCTTTTGCAGACAGCATTCCCGATATTATGAGGCAGATGGAAGCAGACACTGTAAAAATTTTAAAAGGATTTCTCAGAGATAAGAACCAGCTTGTTATAGAAGGTGCAAGAGATATAAAAAATCATCCAGATATATCAAAAGATATTTTTAAATACGTTAAAAAAGAAAGGAGAACTCCAGCTTTTAAAAAATTTGTTTTAGAGTTTGATAAACTTGTAAGAAAAGAAGCAGGTTTAATTGAAGAATATATAAAAGAGGGAAATAAAGGGAAAGCTTCAGAGCATTTCGCAAAACTATTAGATAGATGTAATGGATGCCATGCAGTATTTAGAGGATGGTAAAAATGAAAAATAAAGTTTTAATATATGATACGACATTAAGAGACGGAACACAGGCTGAAGGTGTATCTGTTTCTGTTGAAGACAAACTCAGGATAACGGAAAAACTTGATGAATTTGGTGTTCACTATATAGAAGGTGGATGGCCAGGTTCTAATCCAAAAGATGATAAATACTTTGAAGAAGTAAAGAAACTCAATTTAAAAAACTCTAAGATTGCAGCTTTTGGTTCAACCAGAAGAGCGTATTATAAAGTGGAAGAAGATCCTTTAGTTTTAAACTTAATAAAAGCTCAAACACCAGTCATTACAATATTTGGTAAAGCCTGGGATTTACATGTTACACAGGCATTGAAAACCACTTTAGAAAAAAACCTTGAAATGGTTTTTGATACAGTAGAGTTTTTGAAAAAACATACAGATGAAGTTGTATTCATTGGAGAGCATTTTTTTGACGGTTATAAGTCAAATCCAGAATATGCAGTTAAAGTATTACAAGCTGCAAAAGAAGCAGGAGCAGATTTCATAGTACTTGCTGATACAAACGGCGGAACTCTTCCAAATGAAATTGAAAATATTATAAGAAAAGTAAAGGAAAAAGGTATAAATGAAAATTTAGGAATTCACGCACATAATGATAGTGATACAGCAGTTTGGAATTCAATAACAGCTGTTCTAAATGGCGCTACAATGGTACATGGCACTATTAATGGATTTGGAGAAAGGTGTGGTAATGCAAACTTATGTTCAATAATACCTAATCTCTCTATAAAACTTGGATATGAAACAGTACCTTTTGAAAACTTAAGAAAACTAAAAGAGGTTTCAAATTTCGTTGCAGACATTGTTAATTTACCTGTTCCTAAAAATATGCCTTATGTTGGAGATAGTGCGTTTGCCCACAAAGGAGGAGTTCATGCTTCTGCAGTACTGAAAAATTCTAAACTTTATGAGCATATAGACCCAGAATTAGTTGGAAACAAAAGAAAAATACTTGTTTCTGATTTAGCAGGAAAGTCTAACATAATATACAAGGCAAAAGAACTCGGAATACCTTTAGATGAAAAAGACCCACGTATCCCAGAACTTATTAAAAAAATCAAAGAATTAGAGAACTATGGCTACCATTATGAAGCAGCTGAAGCCTCTTTAGAACTTTTAATAAGAGACTTTTTAGGAATGTTGCCAAAGTACTTCGATTTAGATGCATATAGAGTATTAGTTGCGCGACGGTATTCAGACAAAATACCAGTTTCAGAAGCAACAGTGAGAATAAAAATCAAAGATAAATATGAACATACAGCTTCTCTGGGAACAGGGCCTGTTAATGCTCTTGATAAAGCCTTGAAAAAAGCTTTAGTCTGTCATTATCCTTCTATAGCTGATGTCCATCTGATTGATTATAAAGTTAGAATAGTAAATGAAAACAGCGGTACAGCTGCAAAAATAAGGGTACTAATTGAAAGTAAAGATGAAAACTCAAAATGGGGAACTGTTGGCGTATCTGATAATGTGATAGAAGCATCATGGCAGGCTGTTGTAGATAGTTTTGTGTATAAACTGGTTAAGGATAACTTGAAACCGAAAGGAGACGACACAACATGACAAATGACCATGTTTTTATATCTGTAATTCATTATCCTGCAGTAAATAAAGACGGAAAGTGGATAGCAACATCGTTTACTACTTTAGATTTCCACGATATAGCAAGGCCAGCCAGAACATATGAATTGGCTGGTTACTACATAGTCCAGCCTCTTGAAGCTCAACAGTTTGTAATTCAGGAACAAATAAAATACTGGAGAGAAGGATTTGGAAGCAAGTTTAATCCAAAAAGGGCAGATGCTGGAAGTTTAGTTAGACTTGCATCTTCTATAACCGAGATGCTGGAAGATATAAAAAAGGAAAAAGGTAAATACCCAAAATTGATAGCAACTTCTGCTAAAAAGTATCCTCAAACAGTATCATATAAAGAAATGAGAGAAAAATTAAAGCAAAAAGATGATATTTATTTAATAATGATGGGTACAGGATGGGGCATGCCTGAAGAACTAGTACAAAGTTGTGATTACATACTGGAACCTATATTGGGACCTGGCACATGGAACCATCTATCTGTAAGAAACGCTTCAGCTATTGTTTTAGATAGACTATTTTCTGTAAATAGAGAAGTTTGATGCTCTACCACTGGCTTTATCAATTTCTGGATATAAATATATTTAAATATATAACTTTTAGAGCTTTTGGAGCATTCTTAACATCATTTTTCTTATTTTTAATATTTGCACCCTATGTAATACAGAAGTTAAAAAAATTCCAGAATAAAACAGGGGGATATATAAGAGAATATACTCCTGATTCACATAAATCGAAGAAATATATCCCTACTATGGGAGGAGTATTAATCACTTTAACTGTGTTAATTTCATCTTTGCTGTGGTGTAGGTTAGATAACTTTTACTGCTGGGTTACTTTATTTACATTTTTATCATTCAGTATTATAGGTTTCATGGATGATTACTTAAAAATTAAGAAAAAAACCGGATTATCCGCAAAAACAAAATTTGGACTTCAAGTATTATTTTCTTTGGTTATAGCAACAGCACTGTACCTTTACCCGGATTTCAATACCTATTTATATTTTCCGATTTTTAAAACTTTATATATAGATATGGGAGTATTCTTTATATTATGGGCTTCTTTTATTATAGTTGCTTCTTCTAATGCTGTTAATTTGACGGACGGTCTTGATGGTCTTGCAATTGGCCCAGCACTGATAGTAGCAACCACATTTGCAATAATTGCATACATTACAGGACATATAATTTTATCCAATTATCTGCATCTAACTTATATTTCTGGAGTTGGAGAGATTACTGTTTTCCTAATGGCTCTTTTAGGAGCAGGATTGGGATTTTTATGGTTTAATGCTTTTCCAGCACAGATGTTTATGGGAGACGTAGGCTCTTTATCCATTGGAGCTGTTTTAGGTTTAACAGCTGTGATAACCAAACAGGAATTTTTATTTGCTCTTGTCGGTGCAATATTTGTTATAGAAACTTTGTCGGTGATACTACAGGTAGCTTATTTTAAAATTACAGGAGGAAAAAGATTATTTAAAAGAGCTCCTATACACCATCACTTTGAATTAAAAGGTATTCCTGAATCTAAAATAGTAATAAGAGTATGGATTATTACCATAATTTTTGCCATTATAACATTAGCACTGATTAAAATTAGATAAATTTTAACAAAATCTAATTTATAATTTTATTAAACAAAACACAAAGAGGTTTTAAAGATTTGAAAATAGCAGTTTTATCTCTCGGATGTCCTAAAAATTTAGTAGATACAGAGTATTTACTTGGAAAGTTAAATGCTTCAAATGTTCAGTTTACAAACAATGTGGAAGAAGCAGACACAATAATAATAAACACATGTGGATTTATAGATGAGGCCAAAGAAGAATCCATAAACACCATATTAGAAGCTGTAGAACTAAAGGATACAGATAATAAAAAAATTGTGGTTACTGGTTGTTTGGTTGAAAGGTACAAAGAAGAACTTGAAAAAGAGATACCTGAAGTAGATTTATTTGTTGATTTGAAAAATGAAATGCAAATTCCAGAAAAAATAGGTATAAGTAAAGTAATAAATGAACCTTTATATAAACAGAGAGTGATTACAACTCCAAAACATACAGCCTATTTAAAAATATCTGAAGGGTGTGATCATACATGTGCATTTTGTGCCATTCCTAACATTAGAGGTAAACACAAAAGCAGACCTATACCAGAACTAGTAGAAGAAGCCAAAATCCTTGTAGATAGAGGTGTAAAAGAAATAAATATTGTTTCACAAGATACGAGTTTTTATGGGACAGATATATATGGAAAACCTATGTTGTGGGAACTGATAAAAGAACTGGAAAAAATAAAAGATTTAAAATGGATAAGGCTTTTTTATCTTTATCCAACAACTGTAAACGAAGATTTTATAAAGAGAATAAGAGATAGTGAGAAAGTCGTTAATTACTTTGAAATGCCTATACAGCACAGTGAAGACAAAATTCTAAAAGATATGATGAGGGGCTATAGAAGAAAAAAAATAGAGCAGATACTAAACTGGAAAGAAAAATATATCCCAGATGCTGCTATTAGAACATCTGTAATAGTAGGATTTCCAACGGAAACAGAAAAAGATTTTAAGAATTTAAAAAAATTCATAGAAGAGGCTAAATTTGATTGGCTTGGGGTATTTACATATTCTCATGAAGAAGGAACGCCAGCTTATGAGAAGTATAAAGATACAGTCTCTTATGAAGAGAAGATAAGAAGAAAAAACGAAATTACACAACTTCAAGAAAAGATATCTGAAGAAAAAAATAAATCATTAATTGGAAAAGAAATAGAAGTTTTAGTAGACGGTTTTTCAGAAGAATGGGAAACTTTACCAGTTGGCAGAACATACAGAAGCGGATTTGAAATAGATGGTATAACTTACATAGAAACAACTGAACCTATTAATCCAGGAGAGTTTATAAAAGTAAAAATTAAAGATGTTATTGATTTTGTAGATACTGTGGCAGAAGAGGTAGAATAAATGGAAGAAATCAAAAACAAACTAAAATTAATATCCACAATTGAGGGTATCTCCCTAATTATTTTAATATTTGTGGCTATGCCTCTAAAATATATATGGGGCTATAAAATAGCGACCATAATAATGGGAAGTATTCATGGAGTTCTATGGCTTTCTTTTTTATATGTTTTATTCAATGCTAAAGAGAAGCTTCATATAGATAATAAAACAGTTTTCATACTTATTATTTATTCTGTAGTGCCTTTTGGATTTATTCCCATGAAAAAAATAATAGATAACATTAAATAAATATCCTTACTTTTACGAAAAATAAGATATAATAAAATTTAATAAAATACTGTAGAGTTGATAAAACAATTAAAAAATTTTTTAATGGAGGTTAATAAGCGATGAACAGATTAATCAAATTAGGAATTGCAGGTTTAGTTTCTGCAGGTTTGTTTACTTCTTGTGCCACAAAAGCATACGTTGAGGAACAATTAAAACCTATCAAAGAAAAACAAGCTAAACTAGAAAGCAAAGTTAATAATCTAAAAAAAGAACATGAGGATATAATTTACGAATTAAACAATGTTGATAGAAAAGCTACAGAAGCTCTAAACACAGCTGAAATTGCCAATAAAAAAGCTGACGAAGCTTTGAATATAGCCAAAGAAGCAAAAACCACAGCTGATAAAAACTCCGAAGAAATAACGAATCTGAAGGCTAAACTAAAAAGAATAAACCATAATACTGAAGCTCTCATAGAAAAAGGTTTAAGAAAGTAAAAATAACATCAGAAAAGGGGGAATGCAAATCCCCTCTTTTCCATCTTTATAAACTGTAAGTAGTTTTTGTTTACCTTTTTGGCATATATGTTTAAATTTATATTTTTAAGTTCTTTTTTTCTTCCATGTATTTCTATATATTTTTTATTATTAATATAAGAAGCCTTTATATATTTTTCGTATATTTTCACAGTAGTTCCTTTATTTACAAGGTTAAATAACCTTTCTACATCTCTATTAAAAAGTCTTATACATCCATGACTAACCTTAAGGCCAACTCCAAAACTTTTATTGGTACCGTGAATCAAATAGCTACTACTTCCCAATCTCATTGCTCTGGTTCCTAAAGGATTATTTTCTCCAGGAGGCACAACATCTGGGAGCTGTGGATTTTCTTTCCTTATATTCTCAGGAACATACCATGCTGGGTTTTTTCTCTTTTCTGATATTTTAAAAGTCCCAACTGGAGATTTTTTATCATCAGTACCAACACCTATAGGAAAAGTAATAATATATGATTTATTTATATCTTTATAGACATAGTACAACCTTTTTTCCACCAGATTTATATAAATTTCACCTACTTTAACTCTTATGGCTGGAATTAATCTTTTCCTTGGCAGTATTAAAGCCATGTCTTTTCGGATATCAAATGGATCTATAAGAGGATTAGCTTCCCTAAGTTCATCATATCCCATATCAGTTTTATAGCCAACTTCATAGAGGGTTTGGTTTGTATCGGAAAAATATATTTTGTTAGAACCAAACAACCTTTTATTTTTATAAGGAAAAATATTCACAAAAGGAGTAAAACTTTGTAAATTTTCAGGTAAAGACAGCTTTTTATTGTTTATTCTCCAAATATATCGAAATTTGCTTTTTATTGTTTGTCTTTCTTTTTTGTCATCTAAAAACAAATTGTATACGAGAACAAAAATTCTTTTTTGAGTATCTTTATCTATATATTCTCTACCTTTATAAAGTTCCTTTTCGACATAATGCTTCATTGCCCATTTATTTTTAGTTCTATAATAAGTAAAGGCAAGAAGTTCTAAAATTTTCCACCTGTTTTCATTCATTAAAGATGTGTTTTTCAAATATCTTAAACAATTTTTTTCCGTAATATCATACAAACCCTCGTTATAAGATTTAAAAGCAATATCAAAGTACTTTTTTAAATCATTTTCCTTAGTTAGATAAACTGCTTTCTCTAAAAGAAAGTCTATATTTGCTGAAAAAGCATATTGAATTAATAAGATAATAAAAAAAAGATTTGTAAATGCTCTCATTTATTTAATATAATTCTTGTAAGAGTGTGTAATAAATAATTATTATAGCAGAATACAAAATGGAAAAGATATTTTTAGGGCTTGGATCTAACGTAGGAGATAGAAAGAGTTATATAAAAAAAGCAATTTTTTTCCTTAAACAAAAGATAAAAAATATAAAATCTGCACCTATCTATAAATCTAGAGCTTATGGCTTTAAAAATCAGGAGTATTTTCTTAACACAGCTGTAAGTGGATACACGGATTTACCACCTGAAGAATTGCTAAAATTTATAAAAGATGTAGAAAAAAAAGTTGGAAGAGTTTACCGCTTTCATTGGGGACCAAGAGAAATAGATATTGATATTTTATTTTATGGAGATCTGATCTATAAATCTGATAATCTAGTTATTCCTCATCCATATATACATGAGAGGGACTTTGTGCTAAAACCTTTATGTGATCTTGAATGTAATTTTAAGCACCCTGAACTGAATAAAACAATTTATCAGTTATTAAAGGAAATAAAAGAAAATTTTATATTTGAAAAGTAAATGGTGGCCAAGGGCGGAATCGAACCGCCGACACCGCGGTTTTCAGCCGCGTGCTCTACCAACTGAGCTACCTGGCCCTATTGGGTTATATATTATACTAAAGAATTTCATTTTATGCAAGTGTTAGAAAAGTAGGTAATTTCAAAAGAAGTTGAAAAGACTATTCAAACAGTTAGAACATAGATTAGACAAGAAGAAAAAAATATTATTGTCGTAATTTAAGGAATAAAATTTGAAGATTAAAAGTTAGTATGATACTATAAAAGTTTAAATTTCAAAGTTATAAGGAGGTTACAATTGGCAGAAATTTTAGAAAAGGTTGCAAAAGCAGCATCAGAAAAGACCAATATTAATCTAATCGGAAGAAACGTAGAAAGAGTACTTGCGGCTTTGCAGGTAACTTCTGATTTTTGGAAAATTGTTGATTATTCTGATTTACCTGTTCCAGCGGCTGCTGAAATTATAAAAGAACTAATAAACGAAGGTATTGTGAAAATAGAAAACGACGAAATCTATTTAACTGATAAAGGGGTTAATCTTATAAAAGAACTTAATATACCTCCTTATGTAGATTACACATGTCAAGCATGTGAAGGAAGAGGAATTCCTTTTTATGCCAATAAGGAATGGTATCATAAGTTTTTACAACTTACGAAGAATAGACCTAAAGCAATTCAAGAATATGATCAAGGATCTGTTACTCCAGAAACAACTATATCAAGAGTTTTATTTTTAGATTCAAGAGAAGACTTAAGAAATAAAGATATACTTGTTATGGGTGCAGAAGATGACTTAACAGGACTAGCAGTTGCATTAACAGGTTTAGCAAGAAGAGTTTTAATTCTTGATATTGATGAAAGATCTATTGAGTTTGACAACAAAATATTTAAAGAATTAGGTATAGAAAATGCAGAAGCTATAAGATTTGATTTAAGAAATCCTTTCCCACAGGAATGGATTGGGGCATTTGATGTATTTATTACAGATCCTCCAGAAACAGTAAAAGCATTCAAAGCATTCATAGCAAGAGGTATATCCGCGTTAAGAGAACCTGGTAGCGCAGGTTATTTTGGACTTACATTAAGAGATTCATCTTTAAACAGATGGAAAAAATTCCAATCAGCGTTAATTAATGATTATGGAA
>CAZEYS010000008.1:21953-37432 GCA_964516095.1 uncultured Aquificales bacterium | reverse complement strand
GAGTAAATGGGCTGGAAAAAATGTTGTTATTCATGACGTTCCATCTGCAAAATAAATAAAATTTTTATAAAAATTAAGCCCTTAGGTTGTTTTATAGTATGGTAAACTTTTATTAAAAGCATGGTTAACGGAGATAAAGAGATGGAATTTTTAAAAGAACTTACAAAGAAGGTTTTAGATGGAGATAAAATATCTAAAGAAGAAGGATTAAAAATATTAAATATTCCAGATAAGTATTTAATGGAGCTTGTGGAGGAGGCTTCTAAAATAAGAGAATACTACTTTAAAGATGAAGTAGAGTTTTGCTCTCTTATAAATGCAAAAAATGGAGGATGCTCAGAAGATTGTTCTTTTTGTGCCCAGTCTTCAAAATACCCAACTCCGATAAATAGTTATGGTCTTGTTTCTAAAGAAGATATATTAGAAGGTGCAGAAAAGGCTATTTCTATAAATGCAAATAGGTACTGTATTGTAGTGAGTGGTAAAAGAGCATCAAAAGAAGAAGTGGAAAAGATAGCATATGCTGTGAGAGAAATAAAAGAAAACTATCCTCTTAAGGTATGCTGCTCGTTGGGAACAGTTGATAAAGAAGACCTTAAGCTTTTAAAGGATGCCGGAGTTAACAGAATAAACCATAATTTGGAAACATCAGAAAGGTTCTTCTCAAAAATTGTGACAACACATACATGGAGAGATAGATACGAAACAATTAAGAACATTCAGGAAGTTGGTCTTTCTACATGTACTGGTGGAATATTTGGAATGGGAGAAACAGATGAAGACATAGTAGATTTAGCTGACACATACAGAGAATTAGGAGTACACTCTATACCTCTAAACTTTCTCATTCCCATACCAGGAACTCCTTTAGAAGACGCAGCCTATTTAACACCTCAAAAGTGTCTAAAAATAGTTGCACTGTTTAGGTTTTTCAATCCAAAAGCAGAGATAAGGCTCTGTGGAGGAAGAGAACAGAACCTGAAAGACTATCACGATATTGCTATGGAAATCGCAAATGCTCTCATGGCTGGAGGATACTTAACGCGAGCAGGAAGAGAACCAGGAAAAGATGAAGAAATGATAGAGAAACTGGGTAGAAAACTTGTGAAAAATGGAGGTACGTTTTCACTGTGGGAAGAACTTGGTGTAAAAGTTTAAGAACTGGATATATACTCTAAAGCTTTTTTTACTCTGTTGAAGGGTTCCATTAAGTTAAACATTTTATAGATTTCCTGAAGCTTTTTAGAAAAAATTATAAGGTCTTTCTTATCTTCTTTAGATATGGTTAATACAAGAGGTTCATATCTATCTGTTATGTTTACAATTTTATGACTGTACTTATCCAAAGCTTTAAATGGGTCATACTTATGTAAGTAGCCTACAGGAGCGTCTACTTCTTTTCGAATTCCCAGTATGTTTTTTTCCCTTGTTAATAAGATATCGAATTTTTCTTTTGTTGATTTTGCAAGGTCTACTGCAAATCTCTCTTTCAGAAAAATCTCTTTTAAAGCTTCTCCGTATAATATCTTTTGAAGCTCATCTATATTAATGTCTGTTGTTGTTCTGAATTCGATGGGTTTTGTATTTGAGTCTGTTATCAGTATACCGGCAAGTAGTTTGTCATCTTTATCTAAAAAATCTATAAAAGCTAATTTCATCCTCAACCTCCGAGATGATCATTTTAAGTATAAAATTTTACACCATTTATTACAACTTTATATTTTTAGTATAAAAAATATTGACAATACCATGCTAAAGTTATAAATTATAATATGTAGCAAAAAGATAAAAATCGGAGGACAAAAGATGGGAAAAGTAATTGGAATTGACCTTGGAACTACAAACTCAGTTGTTTCTGTAATGATGGGTGGGGAACCTGTTGTTATTCCAAACCAAGAAGGAGCTAGAACTACACCTTCTGTAGTTTCATGGACAAAAGAAAAAGAAATATTTGTTGGAGAACCTGCTAAAAGAAGAGCAGTATTAGACCCATTAAACACAATTTATGAATCAAAAAGATTTATTGGAAGAAAATATGATGAAGTACAAGAGGAAATCAAATATGTACCTTATAAAGTTGTAGCTGACGATAAAGGGGATGCTGCTTTTGATGTTCCAAACGCTGGAAAAGTAGTAAGACCCGAAGAGGTAGGAGCTTTAATCCTAAAAAAACTAAAAGAAGCTGCTGAAAACTATCTTGGAGAGCCAGTAACAGAAGCAGTAATTACAGTTCCAGCTTACTTTAACGAAAGACAAAGACAGGCAACAAAAGACGCAGGAAAAATAGCAGGTCTTGAAGTAAAAAGAATTATAAACGAACCAACAGCTGCAGCACTGGCCTATGGATTAGATAAAAAATCCGACGTTAAAATACTCGTTTACGACTTTGGAGGAGGAACTTTTGACGTTTCTATCTTGGAAGGTGGCGATGGAGTAATCGAAGTTAAAGCATCTGATGGTGATACACACCTTGGTGGTTCAGATATAGACGCAAGAATTATAAACTGGTTAGTCGAAGAATTCAAAAAAGAACATGGAATTGACTTAAGAGAAGATAAAACAGCATTCCAAAGACTAAAAGAAGCGGCAGAACAAGCTAAGAAAGAACTTTCATTTAAAATGGAAACAGAAATAAATCTACCATTTATAACTATAGACCCAGAAAGCAAACAACCTTTACACCTTGAGAAGAAGTTAACAAGAGCAAGACTTGAGGAAATGATAAAAGACCTTATAGATAGAACAATGGATATTGTTAAAAGAGCCCTTGAAGCTGCTAAATTAACTCCTCAAGATATTGATGATGTTGTATTGGTAGGAGGTTCTACAAGAATACCACTTGTTCAAAGAAGAATAAAAGAATTCTTTGGAAAAGAGCCTCATAAAGGTGTTAATCCAGACGAAGTAGTTTCCATTGGTGCTGCAATCCAAGGTGGAGTGCTTGCTGGAGAAGTTAAAGATGTATTACTTATTGACGTAACTCCTCTATCTCTTGGTATAGAAACACTTGGTGGAGTAATGACTGTACTAATTCCAAGAAATACACCAATACCAACTAAGAAATGTGAGATATTTACAACAGCCGCAGATAACCAAACTCAAGTTGAGATACATGTTCTTCAAGGTGAAAGAAAAATGGCTAAAGAAAACAAATCTCTTGGTAGATTTGTGTTAACAGATATACCTCCTGCACCAAGAGGTGTTCCACAGATAGAAGTTTGCTTTGACATAGATGCAGATGGAATACTTCACGTAACAGCAACAGATAAAGCAACAGGAAAAAGTCAATCCTTAACAGTCCAACCATCGTCTGGATTAACAGAAGAAGAAATAAACAAAATAATCGAAGAAGCTAAAAAACACGAAGAAGAAGATAAAAAATTCCAGGAATTAGTAGAATTGAAAAACCAGTTAGATGCTTTAACATATAGTTTGGAAAAAACAGTAAACGAAAACAAAGCAAAACTAGATGCTAACGAGGTTAAAGAAGCAGAAGATGCAATAAAAGAATCAAAAGAAGCTCTTGCAGGAAACGATAAAGATAAAATCCAGAGCCTGATAAACAAAATAACTGAAATTGCAAACAAAATAGCCCAAAAACTTTATCAGGCTGGAGCCGGTTCTCAAACTGGTGGCTCTCAACAGACAGATAACAAACAAAAGCCCGATGATGACGTTATAGATCCGGAAGTTCACTAATAAGTATGCGGAGGCTGCTAAGGCCTCCTTTTTCATATATTGACACAGAAACTATTTAAATGAATATTTATAACGAAAGCGGTAAAAAGTATTGAAAAATTTTAGCAAGGTAATATAATATTTTATATAAATAATTTTATAAAGGAGGTGGGAAAGATGGAAAGAAGGGATTTACCTGTATTTGGAGGATGGAATCCTTTTAAAGAATTAGCAAGAATAGAAAATGAACTCAACAGATTGTTTGGAGAGGTTATACCAGCTGGTAAAGAAATACAAGCTCTACAAGTATGGGCTCCAAGAGTAGATGTTTACGAGAAAGACGATAAGATTATTGTTGAAGCTGAAATACCAGGTGCAAAAAAAGAAGATATAGAAGTTAAGATAAAAGATAACAACCTTATAATTAGAGGAGAAGTGAAGAAAGACGAAGAGAAAAAAGACGAGAACTTCTACAGAAGAGAAAGATTTTATGGAAAATTTGAAAGAGTTATACCTCTTCCACAGGAAGTAAAACCAGAAGAGGCTAAAGCAACTGTTGAAAACGGAATTTTAAAGATAGAAATACCGAAAGCACAAGCTGAAAAGGAAATCAAAATAGACCTTCAATAAGCGTCTAAAAAGAGGGAGCTTTCCCTCCCTTTTTTTTTATATTAAAATTCTTTTATGCTGAAAATTTATCATTATGATGATGAAAACTTTCACATAATTTTTCGCGTCTATGATAAGGAAGGAATAAAGACAATATCTAAAATTTTAACAAAAATGGATGATTCCATTTATCTTGACTGGGAATACCTATTTGAAGAAATAAATGATAAAGACCCAATAATAGGTAAGAAGTTAGAAGTTAAACTTCACTATTTACCAAGTGGCAAAAAAGCAATAACTGTATCTCCATTAAAGTCAAGCTTAGAAGTTTTAGCGTTTGCTTTTATCTAATTTCATAAGTCATCGATTTTGTATACTAATTTTTTATGTAAA
Organism: uncultured Aquificales bacterium; assembly: GCA_964516095.1. GTDB lineage: Bacteria > Aquificota > Aquificia > Aquificales > Hydrogenothermaceae > Hydrogenothermus. Next base: position 32,752 of record CAZEYS010000008.1, on the reverse strand, counting down.
CTTTTCTGTTTTTCCTTGATTTTCCTGTAGGCTTCAGGTATAAAGTCTATAAGGTCTGTGGCTTTTACACTTTCTACACCATATTTATCAGATGCCAACTCTCCAGAAAGACCATGGAGATAAACTCCTAACTTCACTGTTTCAATTGGAGATAATCTATTTATCAATGCTCCCAGAATACCTGCAAGCACATCTCCAGTTCCTGCCGTTGCCATAGCTTCATTTCCTCGTATTGAGTAATATATATCTTCTGAAGGTGTAGCTATCACAACTCTGGATGATTTTAGAACAGTAATACAACCAGTCTCAAGTGAAAAATCTCTCGCAACCTCTTCCATGTTTTCTGAGATAAACTTTTTGTCTAAACCTGTTAGTCTTGACATTTCACCAATATGGGGCGTTAAGACTGTTGGGTGTTTCCTTTTTTTCAGTAAACTTTTAAAGTTTTCAATTTTGGCCAAATTATTCAAACCATCTGCATCTACAACCAGTGGAAGTTTGGAATTAATAGCTACTTCAAGAACTCTCTTTGCATATTCACTGACACCCATGCCCATACCTATAGTAATAGAAGAAAATTTTCCATGATTTATTATGTTTTTAATCTGTCTATAGGCCTTTTTACCGAAACCTCCGTTCTCATCATCTACAGGTATAGACATTTCTTCTATAAGATTTGCTTCTATAACATGATTTATACTTTCTGGAACAACAGCAGTTGTAAGACCTGCTCCTGTTTTGGTAGATGCTTTAGATGCCATAATAACGGCACCAGATTTACCAGTACTACCTCCTATCACCAGGTTATGACCATATGTGTATTTGTGGCTATTTTTCTCTCTTTTTGGAAGTTGAAGTATATCGGAAGTAATTAAAAATCTTTTTATCTCTTTTAAATAATTCTCATCTATAGATATATCAACTACATAAACATCCCCACAAAACTCAGAAGCTGGATATAGTACATGGCATTTTTTTGGATAGGCAAATGTAATAGTTAAGTTTGCTTTTACAAATTCCCCATAAATATTTCCACTGTCGGCAGAAAGACCAGAAGGTATATCAACACAAACAATATTTCTGGCAAATTTGTTTATTATCTTTATCGCTTTTTCACGGTAGCCTTTAACTGGAGGCTTAAAACCTGTTCCAAATAAAGCATCTATAACTACATCAGCTTCTTTTACTGCATTTTTAAATTTATTAATTTTAGGCTCTGTTATAAAACTTGCTTCACCGCCAAAAGTTTCGTAAATTTCAAGATTGTGCAAGTTATCTTTAGATAGTTTTTGTTTGCTGTCTGTAAATAGGAAAACTTTTACTTTTTTGCCTGCTTTAAGTAGATAACGTGCTATTACAATTCCATCTCCACCATTATTACCACTTCCTGCTGCTATTATAAATGTTTCTTTATCTTTAAAAACATTATTTATAACCTCAAAAGCAGACCTGCCAGCGTTTTCCATTAAAACCAGAGATGGAATTTTAGTTAAGTTTATAGTATTTTCATCGGCAAATGCCATTTCTTTCGCTGTAAGTATCTTAATCACCATTAAGACAGGCCTCCAAGCTCATTTTCTACAAAAAATTTTAAATCTTCAACAGCCTGCAAGTAGTAAGTTGGAAGATTTTTAAAAAACACTTGATTTGAGCATCCTCCTTCACAGTATGAGTATTCTAACTCTATAAGTAAATCTTTAAAAGGTGGCAGTTTTATGGTAGTTTTGTCTTCTATTAAATCGATTAAGTCTTCTATATTGTAAAATTCCATATTCACTGGTATCTCATAAAAATAGATTATTGATTTTAAAAATTTTTCAGTTGCAAGTTTTAAAAGGGGAAGTGCCTTTTCTGGATGGTAATAAGAAATATTATCCTTTACATTTTTTAGTATATTACTTGCTTCATTGTAAACTTTTGTGTAGTTATCCATTCTTCACGAATTCCAGCAAATCTTTATCTATATTTTCTTTAGTTTCATATAAAGTTAACCAGTTTTTAAATTCGGTACTGTCTATTTCGCCTGTTTTATACTTTGAAAATAATATTTTAAGTTCATCATTGAGGTCGTTCTTTTTGGCGTTTTCTAAAAATCTGTTATGCTCACCTTTAAAAAATAAAAGCTCAGGGTAAAGCTCTGGAAACTTTTCCTCTATTAATTTATCTAACGTTGATGTATTTTCTAAAGTTTTGTAAAGTTGTGGATAATTAAATAGTCTTTTAAAGAAATTTTCTAAAGTCTGCGTGAAATATTCAACATCTGTGGTTATGTCTTTTTCAAGTATCTTAATAAAGGATACGAAATCTTCCAGAGAGAAGTATTTGAAAAATAAAGGTATTTGTATGTTTTCTAAACCTATCAACCATACAACTGCATCTATCTTATCCACCTCAGGAACTTCTCTTTTTTTTGCCTCACTGAATATATTCTCTTGCACTTCTTTTTCTTTCACGTATTCTTTTCTATTCTCTGATAGCTTTTCATCACTTATTGCAATATCTATAATGTATTTTTCTTCTCTTTTGTCAGAAAGTGTACTTTTTACGAGTTTTTTTGCTTTGATGAATTCTTGAGCACGTTCCTTATTTAAAATTGATGTTTTAAATGTTTCTTTTTTTCCACTGTAAAATTCAAAAAGGCCAGAAAAAAGAGCCTGTAATAAAAACGATAACTGTTCTTTGTTAATATCTACATTGTTGTTTTCTTCTTTTATAATTTTATCTAAAGATATGACTTCTTCGTAGAGGGCTTTATCAAGAAGTAAAAAGAGGATATAGTCGATAACATTTATGTAATAAGAAACTCCTTCTGAAACAATCCTACCGTCAGTAAATATATCAAACACTAAAAGATGTTTTTTCTCTGGATTTAATTTTTCTGTTTCTTCTTTTAAAAAAGGAAAAAGTTCAAAATCTGTTACAACTGCATGTCTTTTGGGAATTAAGTTACCTTTATATTCAAAAACTAAAGGAGAAGGAGACGGTATTCTTTCATTTATTACTTCAGTTAAAATCAGGAATATGACTTTTTTAACGCTGTTTTCTTCTAAAGTTATACCTGAGGCTCCAAAAACCTCTTTAATTGTTTCTCTAATTTCCCATTTATCTGGCTTAAATTTATTTAAAATAGAATTTATAGAGGCAGTTAGCCTTTTTTTAACTTCAAAAAACTCTTCTGGAGAATAAAGAGCTTCCAGTCCTTCATATTTAGCTGTTTCATCATTTAAAAGTTTTATAAGCTGTATTGATATCTCTCTCATTATAATCTTTCCAGTCCTATCAGTACTACTTTATAAACAAAGAATAGTACAGTTATAAAAAATCCAATTACTAAAGATGTTAAAAATTTTTTCCAAAATCCAGTTTTTTTCTCTTTATCTAATAAAGTCCATACAATATAAACAATAGCTGTAAATCCAAAAATCATACTGATTAAAAGGCCTATATTATCGGTAAACCACTGGCCAACAGTTGGTAGTTGCTCTGGTTTCATTGCTTACCTCATTTTATCCATACGTATTCACTTCTTTCAGGGCCAGTTGAAAGCATAACAACCGGCGTATCTGTTTCTTCTTCTATTGTATTAATAAATTCCCAGGCTTCATCAGGTATATCTTTTTTATCTTTGATCCCTTTTGTGCTTTTATCCCAGCCTTTTAAGGTTTTGTAAACAGGTTTACACTCTTCTAATACTTGAAGAGAAGCAGGGAAATCTCTAATTATTGCTCCTTTGTACTCATAAGCTACAGCCACTTTTATTTCATCAAAATGGTCTAACACATCAAGTTTAGTTATAATAAGGCCATCCATTCCATTTATACGAGATGCAAATCTTAATGCTACCAGGTCAAGCCAGCCACATCTTCTCGGTCTTCCTGTTGTTGTTCCGTATTCATATCCCATTTCTCTTAATTTTATACCATCATCATCTGTTATCTCAGTTGGAAACGGACCAGCTCCAACCCTTGTAACATAAGCTTTACTCACACCATACACACTGGATTTTCCTATTAGTTTAGGGGATACGCCTGTACCATTACAAAGCCCTAAAGCTGATGAGTTGGAGGATGTAACATAGGGATATGTACCCATATCTATATCAAGCATTGTGCCTTGTGCACCTTCAAAAAGCACTTTTTCATTTTTCTTTAGAGCATTATCAAGCATTAATGATGTATCGGCTACAAGTTCTTGTATTTTTTCAAACATTTTAAGTGTCTCAAAATACGTTTTATTTATGTCTATATTAAATCTTTCATTGTAAACTTTTTCTGCTATCTCTTTTGCTTCATATATAGAAGCTTCTAATCTATTTCTGAAATACTGTGGGTCAAAAAGATCGGCAATTCTAATACCTGTCCTTGCATACTTAGCCATATATGCAGGGCCTATACCTTTAAGTGTAGTTCCTACTTTATTTTTTCCCTTAGCTTTTTCAGATAGTCCATCTAAAATTTTATGGTGAGGAAACACAATATGGGCTCTATCGCTGATAAACAACTTTCCTTTAAAATCACCAACAACATCCCTAACTTTATCCATTTCTTTGAGTAGCTCTTCTAAAGCGATAACTACTCCATTAGAAATAATATTTTTTTTGCCTTTATGTAGTATTCCTGAAGGGATAAGGTGAAGTGCATATTTCTTATCTCCTACTATGACTGTATGACCAGCGTTACTACCTCCCTGGTATCTGACAACATAGTCATATTCTGGAGCTAACAAATCTACAATTTTACCTTTTCCTTCATCTCCCCACTGACTACCTAAAATAACTAAAGAATTAGACATATAAAACCTCCTTTGGATTACTCATCAACGAAAATAAATTCTTTGATATTTTTTCTTTTCCAGTGGCCTAATGAAGGTATACCTTCTATAAATTGTTTTTGTATATTAATTAATTTTTGTATTCCAAGTTTTCCATATTCAAGCATTTTATTTAACTGTTCCTGTGAAAATGTATATTCTTCTCCTGTAGCTTGAACTTCTACAAATTCACCACTTCCTGTCATTACAAGGTTCATATCTACTTTAGCAGCAGAGTCTTCTTTAAAGTTAAGGTCTAAAACTACGTCATTGCCAACAACCCCTGTAGATACTGCAGCAACATAGTCTTTTAAAGGGTTTGTTTTTACTTTACCTTCTTCTGTTAACTTTATCATTGCATCTGCAACTGCAATAAACGCTCCTGTAATAGATGTAACTCTTGTTCCTCCGTCTGCCTGGATAACATCACAGTCTACCCATAGTGTTCTCTCTCCTAATTTTTTTAAATCTACAACTCCTCTTAAGGAACGTCCAATCAGCCTTTGAATTTCCTGTGTTCTTCCTGAAGGAGCCCCTCTTACCACTTCTCTTATGTTTCTGCTTTCAGTGGACCGTGGCAACATTGAGTATTCAGCTGTTATCCATCCTTGACCTGTTCCTCTTAAAAAGGGTGGGACTTTTTCATCAATTGAGGCCGTTACAATCACTTTTGTATTTCCTACTTCTATTAGAACTGAACCTTCAGCGTAAATGTTGAAATCTCTAATAACTTTTACCGGTCTTAGTTGAGTGGGGTTTCTTCCATCAGGTCGCAATATTTTCCTCCAAGATAAAATGAAAATACAAACACTAAATTTTAGCATAAAAGAAGGTAAGGATAAAAATCAGGATAATTGTGTTAAAATTAGTTTTAGCTAAGAAGTTGTACTTCAGGAACAAGTTATGGTAGCTATAATAACATTAAATGGTAAAAGATTTCTTAATAAAAAAATTCTTAGAACTTTAATGTATGGAGAAGGCGTTTTTGAAACCTTCAGGTTTAAAGGAAAACTACCTCGTTTTATAGAAAAGCACTATAAAAGGCTGATAAAAGGGGCTGAAGTTTTAAATATCCCTAAGATAACTTATGAGGATTACAAAAGGTATATAACAGAAACCGTCGAAAACTCAAATCTTGCGTCAAATGATTTGTATGTAAAAACCATTCTTGTTTCTGAAGGAAATACACATTACTCTTTACTTCCTGAAAAATCAAATCTATTGACTATTGTCAAGCCTTTTAAACCTTTAAATTTTGAAAAAATCTCCCTTACTGTTGCACCTTTTAGAGTACATTCTTCAGATCCATTACTCAGAATTAAGTCTACCAATTTTGCTAAAAATATTCTTGCGAAAAGATACGCATTAGATAAGGGATATTTTGATAGTATATTTTTAAATGAGAATGATGAAATAACAGAAACATCTTCAGCTAATATCTTCTGGATAAAAGGTAAGTATCTTTATACACCTTCAGTAGAATGTGGACTTTTGAATGGTATCATGAGACAGTTTGTTATTGAAAAAGCCAGATTAGAAGGCTTTACCGTCGTAGAGGGAAGGTTTCACCTTCCCGATTTAAAATATGCAGACAGAATATTTTTAACAAATTCACTACATGGAATATTAAAAGTTGATAGTGTAGAACTTAATCTGTAGTTATAACTTTTATTCTTTCTGCAACCATTTTTGCTTTATTTCTTGCTTCCTCGATATTTTCACCAGCTGCTAAAGCTACACCCATTCTTCTTTTTGGTCTGGTTGTAGGTTTACCAAATATTCTTACTTTTGTGTCTGGTATTGATAATGCTTCTTCTAATCCTTCGTAATAGGGGGCAACAGACCAATCCTTTGCATGAAAACAGTAAGAAGCTCCTGCCGGAGCAATCATTTTTATGTCTATAGGTAATCCTAAAATAGCCCTTAGATGAATTTCAAATTCTGACATATTTTGACTAATCATAGTCACCATACCTGTATCATGAGGACGAGGAGAAATTTCATTAAACCACACTTCATCTCCTTTAACGAACATTTCACATCCGAATATTCCATAGCCTCCTAAGGCGTCAGTTATCTTTTTGGCAATTTCTTTTGCTTTTTGGAGTGCAGTTTCGCTCATTGGCTGAGGTTGCCAGCTTTCCCAGTAGTCTCCGTCTACCTGAATATGTCCTATTGGTTCACAGAATAAAGTCCCCTGATTTTTTGTTCTTACTGTAAGAAGCGTTATTTCGTAGTCAAAATCTATAAATTCTTCTATTATTACTTCTCCGCCTTTGCCTCTTGCGTTTTCCTGAGCGTAATACCATGCTTTTTCTATATCTTCTTCTTTCTTCACTATACTTTGGCCTTTTCCGGAGGAACTCATTACAGGTTTTACAACTACAGGTAAACCTATTTCTCGCACTGCTTTTTTGTAAGTTTCAATGTCTGAAGCAAATCTGTATTTAGATGTTTTAAGTCCTACCTGCTCAGCAGCTAGTCTTCTAATTCCTATTCTGTTCATAGTATATTTTGTAGCCGTTGCACATGGAATAACATTAAAGCCTTCTTTTTCCAGTTCAACCAGTGCATCTGTGTCTATAGCTTCTATTTCTGGAACTATAAAATCAGGTTTTTCTCTATAAACGATGTTTTTTATCTGTTTTCCGTTTTTCATATCTATAACATAACTTCTCTGTGCCACTTGCATTGCTGGAGCATTTTCATAACTATCTACAGCTATTACTTCTAATCCAAGTCTTAAAGCCTCTATTGTGAACTCTTTTCCTAACTCTCCACTTCCAAGTAAAAGTATTTTTGTAGCGTTATAAGCAAGTGGAGTTCCTATTCTCATTTTTTTCCTCCGTAGTGGTATTATTGTTGATTATCTTTCTGGTTTTTTTGAAATTCTTCCAGTGTTTTTTGAAAATCTTGAAGGTCTTTAAACTCATTATAAACGGATTTAAATCTTATGTAAGTTATAATATCCAGATTTTTTAAATGCTGCTGTACTAAATCTCCTATTTCAGTAGATTCAACTAAGAGTTTACCTTCGTCTATTAAGAACTTTTCAATATTTTCAGCTATATTTTCAGCTTGATTTTTAGTTATAGGTCTGTTTTTGGCTGCCAGCATAATTCCTCTAACAATTTTATTTCTATCAAATGGCTGTGTTTCTCCACTTTTCTTTTTAACTATTATTTTCTCCTCTTCTAATCTTTCATATGTTGTAAATCTTGTTCCACAGTTTAAACACTCTCGTCTTCTTCGTATTACAGTTGCATCTTTTGATTGACGTGTATCGATTACCTTATCGTGCAAAGAACCGCATTTTGGACATTTCAATTTCTACTCCTTTTTTTCTGTGTATCCAAGTCCATAGTATAAGAATTCACCTTTTATTTTATTGTCTTTATCTAAAAAGAATTTTACCACTGCGTCTGTATATGCTGGTTTTTCTTTATCTGGATATATGAAGTACTCAAGTATTGCTTCTGAGCCACCTAATTTTTGTTTTATCCATAGACCAACAGGTTTTATTTCTATGTTTGGAAAGAGTAAAAATACTGTGTTTAGGTAATCTTTAATTTCTTCTTTACCTTTTACAAACAACTCTTTTTTATCAGGCATAAGCTCTTTTATTTTTGGGTCGTATATTTCTGCATCATCAGTATAGTTTTCAAGTATTTTCCCAATATCATGTTTATTCCAGTTTTCTATCCAGTTATCTATTGTAACTTGTATAGGGCTTTTACTAAGTTTTTCTTCTGACATAATTTCCTCCAGTTTTAATTTTTTAATTCTTTAAATGTGTCTTCAACTGCATTTAAGGTTTTATTTATGTCCTCATCTGAATGGGCTGTACTTAAGAATGAAGCTTCAAATTGTGAAGGTGCTATATATATTCCTTTTTCTATCAGTTTCCAGAAAAATTTCTTGAACATCTCAAGATCACTGCTTTTTGCATCTTGGAAGTTCCTAACTTCTTTTTCAGTGAAGAACATGGTTATCATTGAACCTACCCTGTTTACTGTTGCTTTTATGCCATACTTGTCTATTAGTTCTTTTAATCTGTCTTCGAGTTTTTGGCCTTTTTTGTCTAACTCTGGATAAGGGTTTTTTTCTTTTAAAATTTCTATCTGTCTTAGTCCAGCAGCCATAGCAAGAGGGTTACCTGATAGGGTTCCAGCTTGATAAACAGGCCCTTCTGGAGCTACGTGTTTCATTATTTCTTTTTTACCACCATAAGCTCCAACAGGAAGGCCTCCTCCTATTACTTTACCAAGGGTTGTTAAATCTGGCTCTATTCCGTAAAGTTCCTGTGCACCGCCTAAAGCCAACCTAAAACCTGTCATTACTTCATCCCATATAAGTAAACTTTCATATTTTTCAGTTAATTCTCTTAATCTTTGATGATATTCTTTTGAGGGAGCCACAACTCCCATATTTCCAGCTACAGGTTCAATAATTACACAGGCAATATCATCTCCATGTTTTTTAAATGCCTCTTCTACTGCATCTATGTCGTTGTAAGGTAGTACTATTGTAAGCTTTGCAAGTTCTTCGGGAATTCCAGGAGTTCCAGGTATACCTAATGTTGCTACTCCAGAACCAGCTGAAACCAAAAGGCTATCTCCATGTCCATGATAACAACCTTCAAATTTGATTATTTTATTTTTTCCGGTATATCCTCTTGCAAGTCTTATCGCACTCATTGTAGCTTCAGTTCCTGAATTTACAAATCTTACCATTTCTATAGAAGGAACTGCGTCAACTACAGCTTTTGCCATTTGAACCTCAAGTTCAGTTGGAGCTCCAAAGCTTGTTCCAAAATTTGAAACCTGCTTAATTGCGTTTATAATCTGGTCATGAGCATGTCCTAATATTAATGGCCCCCACGAAAGAACATAATCTATGTATTCATTCCCATCAACATCCCATATATGGCTACCTTTTCCTCTATCTATGAAAATAGGATACTGCCCGAGTGCTTTAAATGCTCTAACAGGTGAATTTACTCCACCTACCAGATACTTTTGAGCTTCTTCAAAAAGTTTTCTTGATTTATCGAATTTCATATAAAACCCTCTTTTTTTGATTAAACTTAAAAAATTATAGCAAACTTTAGGATTTTTCTGTTTTAACTAACACTTTCAAAGTAATTTTTTATTTCATTAAGAATAAGTTCCTTATTTTTTCCATACCTTCTTGAAAAGTGAAAAACAATAAGATTTTTTACATTTGCTTCTGTGGCTATTTGAGCAGTTTGTCTTGTAGTTAGATGGTACACTTTTTTAGCCTGCTCTTTATCTTTTTCAAGAAAAACTGCTTCACAGTAGAGATAGTCTGAATTTTTTACTAGATTTATTATTTTTTCCTTATTTTCTGGAGAGTAAAGTACATCAGTTATATAGGAAATTTTTATGCCTTTTTGAATATAACTGTATTCCTCTTTAAGATATTCGTAAGAAAGTTCTTTATTTCCTATTTTTAGTTTTTTACCTTTATTCTCTTCGTTTTCCAGCCACTTTTTAAATTCTCCTATCTCTTTTCCTTTAAACGGTAGTTCTTTAATCTTTTCTTTCTTTAGAAAAAGTTTATCTTTGTATTCGAAAGAGTATCCCATAACCCATATTTTGTGGTCTAACACTGCATATCTAACCCGGTAGTATTCATTTTCGTATATAACATCTCCTTTTATCTCTTCTTCCTTTTCAAAGTCTTTCGCAAATTTTCTTTTTATATCTAAGTTGTAAATTTCAAATCTATTTTCATTAAGCTGTTTTACTCTGAATACAATTTGAGGCTCAAACTCAACTAAATTCCACGTATAACCTTGAAGTTTGCAGTACACATTATCCACCAGTGGACTTATTCCGTACATTTCCACAGTCTGCTTTTTTCCTAATTTGTTTCTCAGTAGATAATCAAATCCGATGAAATGATCCATATGGGTATGGGAGATAAAGATTTTGTTGATTTTTTTTATTAAATGCCTGTTTAGATTA
>CAZEYS010000008.1:0-21943 GCA_964516095.1 uncultured Aquificales bacterium | reverse complement strand
TTCCAACGTCAAACAATAGATAATCTCCTAAATTTTCAACTTCTATAACAAGACCTGGGTCATCAAACTTATCATTTACAAGGTAATGTTTTACTCTTGGCATTAGTTAAAAATTTCCTCGCTTATTTTATAGTTTATAGCTTCTAATATATGCTTTTGTTTTACCTTGTGCGATGTGTCAAGGTCTGCAATTGTTCGTGCAACTTTAAGAATTCTATAAAAAGAACGAGCTGTGAGTTTTAACCTATCTGTATACATTTTTAATACATTTTCTGCTTCAGGTTCTAAATTTATAAACCTGTCAACTAAAGAACTATCCATCTCTGAATTAAAATTTATAGGCAGTTCTTTAAATCTTTCTTTTTGGATTTCCACAGCCTTAAGAACCCTTTCTCTTATTTTTTCTGAAGACTCTCCTTCTTCTTTTTTTGTAAGTTCGTTGGTTTTTACAGGCTGAACGTTTATAAGAATATCAATCCTGTCTAAAAGAGGGCCTGAAAGTTTACCTATGTATCTTTTTATTTGAGCGTCAGAACATGTGCACTCTTTATAAGGGTCATTCTTGTATCCACAGGGACAAGGATTGGCTGCTGCTATCAGCTGAAACTTTGCTGGAAATTCAAATTTCCCAGAAGCCCGTGATATGACGACTTTTTTGTCTTCTAAAGGCTGTCTTAACACTTCAAGAACATTTTTCTTAAATTCTGGTATTTCATCTAAAAATAAAACTCCGTTGTGAGCCAGACTTACTTCGCCAGGTTTTGGAAAACTTCCTCCTCCAATTAAAGCAACATCAGAAATTGTATGGTGAGGTTTTCTAAACGGCCTTTGAGTTATTAGATATCCATTTAAAATACCTGCTACTGAGTGTACTATTGTTGTTTCTATAGCTTCTTGAAAAGTTAAAGGTGGCATTATAGTTGGAAACCTTTGTGCAAGCATGGTTTTTCCACTTCCTGGAGAGCCTATCATCAGAACATTATGAAATCCAGCTGCAGCAATTTCCAGAGCCCTTTTTGCTATTGTTTGTCCTTTTATTTCCCTAAAATCATAATTATAATTTGTGTAGTCTTTGAAGATACTATCTACATTTACTTTGGCGGGAGTTTTTTGCAAGTTTCCATTTAAAAAAGATACAACTTCTTTAATATGGCCAAAACCGTAAACATTTAGCCCTTTTACTACAGCTGCTTCGTTTTGATTTTCCTGAGGAAGCACAAGATTTTTTATCCCAATTTTTTGAAGTTCTAAAGCAATTGGTAAAGCTCCCTTTATTTTTCTTAACTTTCCATCTAAGGCAAGTTCTCCTATAAACGCATAATTAGCTAAGTTTTTATCTATAACTTTACTGCTTTTGAGTATACCGATAGCTATTGGAAGGTCGTACAAGGTTCCTTGTTTTGGTACATCAGCAGGTGCAAGATTGATTATAATTTTTTTACTTGGAACTTTAAATCCTGATATACTCAATGCAGATTTTACTCTTTCCTTACTCTCCTTTACTGACGTATCAGGAAGACCTACTATGATGAATTGTGGAAGACCACTTGATAAATTTACCTCAACATCTATCAGATATCCTTTAACTCCTAAAATTCCTCCACTTTTTATAATCGAAAGCATACAATTTTCCTACTTTTTGTTATTATTATAAATAAAACTAAATAATAAAACGAGAGTTTTAAATGAAAGCAGTCCTTTTAGTTGCTCTGGTTTTTTATTTTGTATCATCAATAAGCTTTTGGATATACATATATACTAAAAAGAAAACAGGTCTTAAAATAGGTTTTTCATTCTTCGGTCTTGGATTTTTATCGTTGCTTTTATATGTAGGTATTTCTGATTACACATATAAAAGTTTTGCTTTAGCATCTAAAGAAAACTTACTTATACTTTTAGCTCTAATTATCTCATTCTTGTTCTATGGATTTTCTTTGAAGTATAAACAACTTAAAGAGCTTGGTTCAATATTTGCTCCTATAAACACATTTTTAATAGCCTTTGTTTTGCCAAACACAGAAAAATCTCAACAGATATACAATAACATCTGGTTTTACTTGCATGTTATTTTTTCTATACTTGCGTATGCGTTTATAATTGGAGCTACAATATCTGCTGTGATTTATTTATTCACACAGAGAGATTTAAAAAAGAAAAAGCTGAATTCCTTTTTCGTTTCTAAGTTCTCATCTTCTCTTCAGATATTACAGGAGGTTGAGTATAAATCAAATGTTCTTGCCTTTATCTTCTTAAGCCTGGCTTTAATTTCTTCTTCTATATGGTCAAGTGTTTACTTAGGCAAACATTGGTTATGGGATTCTAAACAAATAGCATTATCTGTTTTATGGATTTTCTATGGAGTTTTACTACATTTTAGAATTTTAAAAAGCCAAAAAGGACGTAAGGCATCTTATCTTACATTAATAGGTAGCTTTATTGCCCTGATAGCTTACTGGTTTATAAAACATCCTACTTATTAAGAAGCTCTGAGACCTTAAATATAGGGTAAAATTCGAAACCTTCTTTTTTTATATTTTCTTCTCCACCTTCTTCTCTATCCACAATTGCTATAATACCAAGTACTTTTAGCCCTGCATCCTGTGCAACTTTTGCTGCTTTTAAGGAAGAGCCTGCAGTTGTTACTACATCTTCAACTATAAAAACCCTATCACCTTCTTTAACGTTTCCTTCTATCTGTTTACCAGTTCCATGTCCTTTAGGTTCTTTTCTAACAACAAATGGTTTTATTGGTTTTTTATTTAGATAAGAAATTAATGATGTTGAATATGATATCGGGTCAGCTCCGAGGGTTAAACCTCCAACAGCATCAGGATTTTTGTCCTTTATCATTTCAAATATTAAGTTACCGATTATGTATCCGCCTTCTGGGTCTAATGTTATTGTTCTAAGGTCCAGATAGTATGTGCTAAGCTTACCTGAAGATAATTTAAATACAGGTTTATCTGATGTCTGTAAAGCTCTTTCTAAGATTAACTTTTTCAATTTTTCTCTGTAATTCATATCTTATATCTCCTGCAGTAATGTTTTTAAAATGGGATTTGTTGCAATTAGTTCTGAAACTATACTATCTAAAATGTAAAGCAGTATATAAATTATAATTGAAAAAATAGCATACTTTCCATCTTTATAATCAGACAATTTTTTGAAAAGAAAAGCAATTCCAAACAAAATACCTATATTACTGAGTATTCTTAAAGGCTGATATATGTCGAAAATGTCACATATCCATACAGGATAATTAGCCACAAATGATATTTTTAAACTCTTATACAAGGATAAAGAAGATGTTCTACTTAAATAAACTCCAAATATGAAGGTTACAGCAATATCAAGTACATATGTAGTTAAAGCATAAAATAAGGCTTTATAAGATGGGTAATTTAGCTGTAGTATTAGACTAAAAAAAGACAGAGTAGGGCCTATTAAGGCCAATATTAACCCTACTTTTATTACTGTACTTAAAGGTTTATTTAAAAATGTAGTTAGCAACTATCCTTCTTTTCTTATTTCTATACTTAGTTTGTGTGCTATTAACCCTTCTGCCTGTGCTATGGTTTTGGCAGCGTTATCAACTCTATCAAATCCATTTTTATCAACATAAATGATAGAAGAGCGTTTTATAAAATCATAAACTCCAAGGGGAGAAGAAAATCTGGCACTTCCAGATGTTGGTAAAACATGGTTTGGGCCAAGAACATAATCTCCCAAAGGTTCAGTAGAATAATCTCCTAAAAATATTGCACCTGCATTTTTTATCTCATGTAGATATGAAAATGGTTCTTTTACCATGAGTTCCAAATGTTCAGGAGCTATGTAATTTGCAACTGCGCAGGCTTTTTCTAAATTTTCCACAATAAATATTCTTCCGTAGTTGTTTAGAGATTTCTCTATTATTTCTCTTCTTGGCATTTTCAAAAGAAAATCAGCGTAAATAGTATCATGAACCTGTTCAGCTAAGTTCTCATCATCAGTTATGAGTATGGAAGCTGCCATTTCATCGTGCTCTGCTTGAGATAGGAGGTCAGCAGCTACCCATTTTGGATTTGCTGTTTTATCTGCTATGATAAGTATTTCAGATGGTCCTGCTATTGAGTCTATACCTACAACTCCGTACACGTTCTTTTTAGCAAGAGCTACATATATGTTGCCAGGTCCTACAATTTTATCAACCCGTTCAATTGTTTCTGTTCCATAAGCCATTGCTGCAATTGCTTGAGCACCACCAACTCTATAAACTTCTTCAATTCCGCATATAAAAGCTGCTGCAAGAGTATACTTATTTGGGTTAGGAGAACACATTGTTATGTATTTTACTCCGGCTACAGTTGCAGGAATTGCATTCATTAAAACACTGGAAGGATATGCAGCCTTACCACCAGGAACATAAATACCTACCCTCTCAAGAGGCAGAACCTTTTGTCCTAAAATAATACCTTCTTCATCTCTAATAAATGAATTTTCCTTTTGAGCTTCATGAAATTCTCTTATTCTTTCTGCAGCAACTTCTAAAGACCATCTTACGTCATCTTCTATCGAATCATATGCTTCTTCAAGCTCTTCAAAAGGTATTTTTAGCTGTTCTTTAGTTAGTTTAACTCCGTCAAACTTTTCTGTATACTGGATTAAAGCTTCGTCACCTTTTTCTTTTACATTTTTTATAATTTCTCTTACAATAGGTTCATACTTTTCAACGTCAATTTCACTCCTTAAGATGAGTTTTTGAACTTCTTCGTTTTTCATAAAGTTTTTGTGTCTTAGGTCTATTATTTTCATTTTTGTTGCCTCAATCTTTTTTTGCACTATTTTTAAAATTATATACTAAAAAGTCAGGATTTTTGGTATGTGGAAATTTCTTTTTATTATACTGGCTTTGTTTAACATATCAGGAGGGAAGCCAATGGGAATTATTGTAAAAAGTCCAGCTTTTTCAGAAGGTGAATTTATACCTGTAGAGTATACCTGTGATGGAGAAGATATATCTCCGGAAATTTTATGGTCTGGTGCACCAGCAGGAACTAAAAGCTTTGTTTTAATAGCCGATGATCCAGATGCACCAATTGGTCTATTTACCCACTGGATAGTATACGATATTCCTGCTAACATAAGTCATTTACCTGAGAATATGCCTAAAGTTTATGAAATTGATAGCATCAAGCAAGGAATTAACGATTTTGGAAGAGTTGGATACGGCGGCCCTTGTCCTCCACCAGGAAAACCACATCGATATTTCTTTAAAGTTTTTGCACTGGATATACCAACCTTAGGAATACCGGCAGGTGCTAATAGACCTATTGTAGAAGAAAGAATGGAAGGCCACATTCTTGCAGAAGGCTATTTAATGGGAATATATGGAAGATAACTTTAAAGGCTACAAATTTCGTTTAGCTCTACAGTTTCAAATTCTATATCTGGAACAATTATATTTTTTAGTGTTTTAAAAGCGGGGGAGTTATCTGTTATAAATATTCTCCGCTGTCCTTTTTCTCTATACGTAAAGTCCTTAATGTAAGAGGAAATTAGGTTAGAAGAGTCCACAAGATTTAGCTCTGGATAAAGATTAAGTATTTCTTCTTTTAAAAGAGGATAGTGGGTACATCCAAGGATTAGTGTGTCAATACCTTTTTCTACAAGAGGGTCAAGATAATCTTTTATTATTAATCTTGTTATTTTTCCTTTTAATCTGCCTTCTTCAATTAGTGGTACGAATAAAGGACAGGCTTTTGAAAATATTTTTATATTCTTGTCTTTTTGACGTAATTTTTCTACATACGAACCACTTCTTATTGTAGCTTGGGTGCCTATTATTCCTATTTTTTTGTTTTTGGTTGTGTTTATTGCATTTTCTACACCAGGAGTTATAACATCTATAACAGGTATATTCAAATATGTTTTTAGCTTATCCATAGCAAAAGAAGAAGCTGTGTTGCAGGCAACTACCAGAGTGTCTATGTTGAAGTTTCTAATAAGAAAACTGGCCAGCTCAATACTATATCTTATTATAGTGTTCTGGGATTTATTACCGTAGGGAACTCTTGCAGTATCCCCTATGTAGTATATGTCTGATAATGGAAAATTTTTCTCTATTTCTTTAAAAACTGTTAATCCGCCAATTCCTGAATCGAAAATTCCTATAGGCATTTAGCTTTTACTCTGGTTTATTTCCACTTTTGGTGCATCTTGCCAGAGCCATTCTAACTGATAGTAGTCTCTCAAGTCTGGTAAAAAAACATGAACTATTATATCATCATAATCTATAGCTATCCATCTACCTTCTGAATAACCTTCTATAAGGCTTTTATCTATTCCTTTTTCTTTTAGAGTTTTAACAATTTCATCTGCAATGGCTCTGGTGTGAACAGGCACATCCCCAGATGTAATTACCATATAGTCGGCAATAGGATTTACTTTTCCAATTTCTAAAACTACAGTATCTTTGCCTTTTTTACTATCTATTGCGTCTAATATTTTTTTCAATTTTTCTTTTGTTTCTATGTCAAATCCTCCTTTGCTGTAAAGGTCTTAGTATTATATGCTATGCTTTAATTTTCAATTTTCAATGATTTTTTTGAAAGCTCTTTTAGTATTTTTTGCCCTCTTATATTACTTTCTTTTATTCGTTTTTCTAATGTGGAAAGCTGATTTTCAAGTAGTTTTTTTCTATTTAATAAAACATTTTTCTTTTCTATATCTTTTTCAGCGTTTATCTTTTTATCAAGCTGCGATATTTTTCTTTTATACTCTTTTATCTGGTCTTTATACTGATTTTCAGCTTTTAAAAGGTTAATTGCAAGTAAATATTTTATTTTCTTTACGTCTATATACGGATAGTATTTCTTTAAAAGAAAATCATAGTAAAATGCTGCAGAGTAATTTTTACCAAGATGATAGTAAAGATCTGCCACCGCTTTATAATGTTTTGCTTCTTTTGTTTTAACAGCTGTTATAATTTTTTTCGCTTTTTTAGCATATGGACTGTCTGGATAGTTTATTATTAGTTCCTGTGCTTTTTCAAGGGCTTTCTGTGCATAAGTCAGGTCTCTTTCGTAGTCTGGGGAAATTTTAAGGTAGGAGATAGATAGTTTATATAAAGCTTCTGGGATGTTTGGGGCTGTTGGATATAGAGATATGTACTCTTCAAACTCTACAATAGCGTCTATATACATTTTTAATTTAAAATATGCATCGGCAAGTGCAAATTTTGCTTTCATCTCATCTTCTAAGGTCATGCCTTTTGCTTTATATATAGCCTTTTTTAGATACTCCTTTGCTGTTTCATAATCTCCCTTTTGATATGCTTTTATACCCTGATAGTATATATCTTTTGGATAAAATTCTTTCTTTGCACAGGAGAATATAAATGAAGCGACAAAAAGTGTGAAAATAAATGCTTTTTTCATGCTACTCTCTCTAAAATAAATCTTTCAATAGAAAGGTTTTTATCTTTAATAATTTTAACACTTTTATCAAGCTCTAAAACCTTTAAAGTTTCCTTTAACTTTGGTTCTATTAATGGATTTATTCTTATTTGAACTTCTGCAAATGGCTTCATTGCCTGTAGCTTTTTCTCAATTTCAAAGATTACCAAATGAATGCCTTTGACATATCCTTTTCCATTACATAAAAAGCAGTTTTGAGATAACTGTTTTATTAAACTGTTTTCTACTTTTTTCCGTGTAAGTTCTAATAATCCAAGGTTTGTAAAACCCTTTATTTTTACAGGTCTTTTGTCCTTTTGAAACTCATCTTCTAACATTTTTATTAGTTTCTTTTCCTTTTCCTTATCATTCATATCTATGAAATCGACGACTATAATTCCTCCAAGATCCCTTAGTCGTATATGTTTTGCTATTTCTATGCAACTTTCTGCATTAATATTAAATGCTGTTTCAGAAATATCTTTACCCTTACAACTGCTACCGCTATTAACATCTATAACAACCAAGGCTTCTGTTTCTTCTATAACTAAATAACCACCGCTTTTAAGCCAGACGTATGGATTTAGTATTTTAGAAATTAATTTTGGTAAATTAAAATGAGTATAAGGATCTTTTCCTTTAAACAATTCAAGTTTTATATTTTTTCGTGGAAAAAAGTTCTTTATATAAGACTGGGCAATTTTAAAGAAATCATAGCTGTCTACTATAATCTTTTTAAAATTTCCTGCATAATCCTTCAAAATACTGTAAAGTCTGTAGTCTTCAGAATAAAGTAAAGATGGAGATTTTTTCTTTTTGAAATTTTCAACTATTTTCTCCCACATACTTTTTAAAATAAGAAAATCTTCTATAATCTGTTCATCTGTTGCTTCACATGCGAGGGTTCTTATTATATACCCATACTTATTTTCGTTGTAATCTTCTAATATATTTTGTATTCTTTCTTTCAAAGCTATTTTTTCGTCTTGAGTTTTATATTTGGAGGATATATTTATACTATTTACCGTTGGAGTTAAAACCAGATATTTACCTGCCAGTGCTATTTTTTCGGATAGTTTAGCTCCTTTTGTTCCAATGGCAGATCTTTTTACCTGTACAAGTAAAGGTTGTCCTAATTTATATTCATTAGCATCTTTGATTGGCAAAAAAGCTTCTCTATCATCTCCAATATCCACAAAAACAGCATTTGTAGAAGGCAGTAGTCTTACTACTTTGCCTTTGTATATGTTTCCTGTATTTTGAATATCGTCTTTATTTTCAATCTTTAGTTCTACAGTTTCATTATTTTCTCTTATTAGATAAAAATTCAACTTCGTTGAAGTAATTACTATTAGCTCTCTATCCTCTACCATAATAAAATATTTTTTTGTAAATTTAGGATTTTATAAATGTTAAACTATTATAACAATAATTACAAAATTATAACTTTTGTTATCAAGGGTAATTAGATGAATAAAAGTTTATATAAAAACCAGAGAATAGCCGTATTCTTAGATATTCAAAATCTGTATTACTCTGCCAGAGATACATTTAATAGAAAAATAAATTTTGAAAGCATACTACATATAGTTATAAATAATAGGATCTTAATAAGGGCGATAGCATATGTAATAAAACTCCAGGGAATAGACCAAAAAGGTTTTATCTCAACACTAAGACACATTGGTTATGAGGTAAAAGAAAAGGAGGCAAAAATATTTAAACGCCTGGACGAAGAAGGAAATTTAATTACCACCATAAAAGCTGATTGGGATATGGGGATAGCTATGGATGCTATTTCTATGTCCGACAAAATTGATGTTGCAGTTTTAGGAACAGGAGATGGAGATTTTACAGATTTAATTAAGTATTTACATACAAAAGGAGTAAAAGTTGAAGTGGCAGGATTTAAAGAGACTTCTGCTAAAGAACTGATAGAAACCTGTGATGAATTTATAGACTTAACCCAATTTGGAGAGTCAATTTTTCTGTAGGAAATTGAAAAAAAAGTGTACTTTTCATATATTTTTAAAATAAAATAAAAACTAAGGAGATAAATCAAAATGGAAAACAACCAAGAAAATAAAAAAACAGAAGAACAAGAACAACCAAATAAAACTGAAGAAGAAAAAAAAGAAAAAGAAGAAAAAACTATTGATGAAGAGTATGTTAAACAGTTAGAAGAGAAAGTTTCTCAACTTGAAGAGAAATTAAAGAAAACAGAAGAACAGGCAAAAAAAATAAGTGCCCTTTATCAATCCTTACAGCAAGATTTTGAAAGATTTAGAGTTAGAGCTATGAAAGAAAAAGAAGGTGCGATAGAAGAAGGCATAGCCAAGTTTGCAAAAGAGATATTGACTATCATAGATAATTTTGAAAAAGCAATAGAAAGTGCAAAAGTTTCTGAAGATATTTCTGCACTGGCAAAGGGTGTTCAAATGATACATTACCAACTTGTCAGTACATTAGAGAAGTTTGGAATACAGGAAATAATAACAGAAGGGGAATTTAATCCTGCTGAACATGAAGCTGTAGATACATATGTATCCAACGAACATAAGCCAAATGAAATAGTCAAAGTTCTACAAAAAGGTTATAAGTATAAAGAAAAAGTGTTAAGACCTGCAAAAGTTGTTGTTGCACTTCCACCAGAGGAAAAAGAAGAAATAACATAAAATGGACTATTATAAACTTTTAGGTATTGGTAAAAACGCAACTCCAGAAGAAATAAAAAAAGCCTTCAGGGAAAAGGCTAAAAAGTACCATCCAGATATAAACCCTGAAGGCTCTGAGAATTTTAAAGAAATAACAAAGGCTTATGAAACTTTGATAAATCCTGAAAAAAGAAAAATATATGATAAATCTTTGCAGTCTATTGGTATTAAAAGTAAGTTAGAAAATCTCATAAAAAAAATAGTAAAAAAAGAAAATCCTATAAACGGCTCCAATATAGTAATAAAAGAGTATGTGACCTTTGAAGAGGCATTTAACGGCTTTAAATACACGGTAGATTTTTTTAGAGATAGTATATGCACAGCCTGTAACGGAACAGGAATAGGAGAAAATAGTATACTGAAGAGATGTCCAAAATGTAACGGTAAAGAAAGTATAAAAACTCCCCTAATAGAAATTCCTTGTCCATACTGTAAAGGAAAAGGTTTTATTGTTTATAATCCCTGCTATGAATGTAAAGGGAAAGGGCTAAAAAAGGAAAAAGTCAGGAAAACAATTGATGTTCCACCTTTTAGCTATGAAAAATTTACTTTAGTTTTTGAGGGGGAGGGTAACGCAGGAAAAAACAACGGAAAAAATGGAAATTTGTATATAACCTTTAGGTTAAAACAACATCCTTTTTACAAGAAAAAAGGTTTAGATTTGCATGCAAATATATATATATCAAAGGAGAAAAAATACCAAGAAAACACAGTTAAGATAAAAAATCTGAAAGGGGAAATATTAAAAGTTAAGATACCTCCAAACTGTGAAAACCAAGTTCTTAAAATTTCAGGGGAAGGTTTCAAAGGAAAAGAAAATAAAAGAGGGAATATATATTTGCAGGTACACTATGTTTAAATCTGTTTAGCTTTTATGTAGTTTAGAAGTTTTTCGTATTGGGATTTTGTCAGACTGTTTTGTATTTCTCTTATTTCTTTTATTTTTAATACTGTATTTTCTGCCTTTAGTTGGGCAAGTTTTATTATAATAGATTTTATTTCAGATGAATCTCCTCCATTTAGTATGAGGTCGTTTAATTTTTTTTCCAGTTCATCAATTTTCTTTTTTCTCTCATTAATCATAGGTTCATAGTTGCTTATAGCATTTTCAATAGTTTCGTTTTGGGATATAGAAAGATTTAGACTATCTTTATTATCCAGTATGGCTTTCACAATATCAGGATAAGAAGAAAGGAAATACTTCTCACATTTATTTTCCTGTGACACTGAAATCTGAATGAAAGCAAAAAAAGAGATTATTATAAAGAGTATCTTTCTTCTTTCCATGGTTCTCCTCTCATGTGGTAGCCTCTCTGTTCCCAGAATCCGGGAACATCTTCTTTCTTAAACTCTACTCCTGTTACAAATTTTGCACTTTTCCACGCATACAGTTTAGGAACAATAAGCCTCAATGGAAATCCATGGTCTGCAGGCAATGGTTTTCCAAATAGTTTGTAGGCAAAAATAACATCTTCATCGAAGAAATAATCAATCGGAATATTGGTAGTGTATCCATCTAACGAATGTATCATAACAGACTTAACATCTGAGTTTATCTTGACAAGTTTTTTTAGCTCCTCAACATGAAATCCTTGCCAGACTACATCCTTAGCACTCCATCTTGTAACACAATGAAAATCTGCTACCAGTTCAACTGGTTCCAGTTCCAATATATCGTCCCAGGTTAAGCTTACAGGCTCTTCTACTTCTCCAAAAATCTGAAATCTGTATTTATTAAGGTCTACAGGCGGAGGTCCTGCTATATCTAATACTATTAACTTGTCTACCCAGTGTTGCCCTGGAGGTAGTCTATCTTCTCTAAAGTTTATAGGACTTATAATTCTTCTCATTTAATTATTTCCTGAATTTTTACAGGCTGGACATATGCCAGATAGTATAACAGATGCTTCGTGTATTTCAAAACCTTTTTTTGTTAATTTTATATTTTTAAAGTCAAAAACATCTTCTATTTCTATGTCGTAGATATTTTCACATATTTTGCATTTAAAGTGATAATGAGGTGTTGTCCTGGCATCAAATCTACTTTGTTTTGAATCTGTAATTTCTATAATTTTACCCTCTTCCTTTAGAATATTAAGATTTCGGTAAACTGTCCCTAAACTGATATTAGGAATAACCTTACGTGCCCTTTCATATATCCAGTCTGCAGTTGGATGAGAATCTGTTGATGATAGAATTTCATATATAATATTTCTCTGTTTAGTATTTCTTCTTTTTAACTTCTCCATCTTCCTACCTCAAGTAGTATAGTTTTTGCTAACTAATAATTATATCCATTTGTGATAACAATTCAAATTGCAATGGTTTTATAAATTGTATATATTATCATTACTTTATATAAATGAGAAATAAAACGATGTTTTATTTTGAGGAGGTATAGCTATGGAAGTAACCGAGAAAACAATAATAGATGAAATAAATGAACTTAGGAAAAAGAAAAATGCCGTAATACTGGCACATTATTATCAGAGAGGAGAAATTCAGGATATCGCAGATTTTATCGGAGATTCTCTGGAACTGGCAAGAAAAGCTCAAGAAACAGATGCAGATATAATAGTATTTGCAGGTGTTAAATTTATGGCTGAAACAGCAAAAATTCTAAATCCAGAAAAAAAAGTTTTACACCCAAATCCTGAAAGTGGATGTCCAATGGCAGATATGGCAACTTATGAAGGTGTAAAAAAATTAAAAGAAGAACATCCAGATGCAGCTGTTGTTGCCTATGTTAATACCAATGCAGATGTGAAAACGTTAGCTGACGTGATAGTCACATCCCGAAATGCAGTTAAAGTAGTAAAGGCACTAAAAGAAGAAAAAATAATATTTGTTCCTGACCAGTTTTTAGGCAGTTTTATAGCCCAGCAGGTTCCTGAAAAAGAGTTTATTTTGTGGAAAGGATTTTGTCCTCCTCATTTTAATTTAACACCAGACCAACTATTAGAACTAAAAGAAAAATACCCAGATGCGAAAATTGCAGTACATCCTGAGTGTAATACTAAAACAGTAGAAATTGCCGACTTTGTTGGAAGTACTTCTCAAATAATAGAGTTTGCAACAACATGTGATGCAAAAAATGTAATAATAGGAACAGAAGTGGGATTAAAACATCAACTTGAAAAGATAAATCCTGAGAAAAATTATATTTTCCCTGTGAATGCAGATTACTGTGGAACTGTTCACTGCTGTGATATGAAAAAAAATACACTTGATAAAATTAAAGACGTTTTAGAAAATGAGACTAATGAAATTATTCTGCCTGAAGAGATTATAGAAAAAGCACGGAAACCTTTAGATAGAATGCTACAGATAGTATAATAAAACTATGCAAGTGAAAATAGGAAATACATTTTTAACTTTAAAAGAAGGTGATATAACTGAAGAAAATGTTGATGCGATAGTAAATGCTGCAAACTCCTCACTTATGGGTGGTGGAGGAGTAGATGGTGCTATACATGCAAAAGGTGGACCTGCTATTTTGGAAGAATGTAAAAAGATAAGGGAAAATCAGTATCCAGATGGATTGCCAACAGGAGAAGCTGTAATTACCACTGCTGGGAAACTACCTGCAAAATTTGTAATTCATACAGTAGGGCCTATTTGCAGTGGAAGCTGGGATACAGAAAAAGAAAAACTTCTTTATAATGCCTATTATAACAGTTTAAAAATTGCGAAAGAAAAAGGCTTAAAATCTATAGCATTTCCATTTATAAGTGCAGGAGCATATAGATGTCCTAAAAAAGAAGCCTCTGAAACTGCTATTAAAGCTGTTTTAGACTTTATAAAAAAGGAAAATTCATTAAAAGAGATAAGATTTGTTTTATTCTCACCACAGGATTTAGAAATATTCAAAAACAGTTTAGCTAAACTCCTCAAATGAACATAGACTTAATAATAGGCGGAATAATTTTAGCCGTTGTCTTAATATATGTACTTATTCGGTATATAGAAGAAAGAAAAAAATACGAAAAAAATTATATACCTATGCTCCTTTCTTATTTGGAAAAGTATCAAGAAGAGCAAAAAGAGTTTGAGGAAAGGGCTGAAAATTTTAAGTTTAAATTAAAACAAGCGGAAGAAAATCTAAAAAAGATTAAAAATAATATTCATATTTACCAGTGGAGAAAAAAGGATATAGAAAGGTTAAAGCAGTTAAAAGGTACAGAATTTGAGACGGTTTTTACTGGAATATTTGAAATACTGGGTTACAACTTAACAGAACCTTATATATACAAAGATAACAATATTGACTATATAATAAACCTTCCAAATAAGAAAATATGTATAGATTTTGTTGACTACAAAAAAATAAACGACATATCTACACCATATATTAATCAGTTAGTTAAAGGTAAAGAAAAATACCAATGTAATAGTGTCTGGTTAATTACAAATACAGAAGTAAACAATGATATAAAAAAACTACTACTTGAACATGATATAAATATAATCTCATTACCAGAGATAATTAGATTCTTCCCTTCTGTTAAGGTGTTTGATGACTATTTTAATGAGAAAACAGTCTACCATAACTATGAACTTTTGTATAAAGAAACGTATGATGAAATAATTAGAAGAAACGAATGGATAGATGAAATAAGTAAAAAACTTGAGGAAGCAACAAAAAAGGAAAATTAATTACCATATTCTTGAAATAGTTTTTAAACTCTTTTAAACTTAAGATAAAAATATACACTGAGGCAAAATAGATGAATATTTATTTTTTTGAAGTTGAAGACTGGGAAAAAATACATCTGGAAAGAAAACTGAAAGAGCATTCATTAAATGAGAGTGTAAAATTTACCAAAGAAGAATTAGATGAAACTAACGCTTCTTTATATTCAAATGCTGATATAATCAGCGTTTTTATATATTCAAAAGTCAACAAGAAAGTCATAGATAGTATGCCAAATCTCAAACTTATAATAACCCGTTCAACAGGATATGATCATATAGATGTGGAGTATGCAAAACAAAAAGGAATAACAGTTGCAAATATCCCTGGATACGGTAATAACACAGTTGCAGAGTATACTTTTGGCTTGATATTAGCTCTTGCAAGGAAGTTTAAACCTATGATTTTAAGAATAGAAAGAGGAGACTTTTCAAGGCAAGGGCTAATGGGGATTGACCTTATGGGTAAGACTATTGGAATAATTGGAACAGGGAAAATAGGAAGTTACGTTGCAAGAATAGCACATGGATTTGGTATGAATATACTGGCGTATGATAGATCTAAAAAGCAAAACCTTATAGATAAATACGGCGTTAAGTATGTTGGACTTGAAGAGCTTTTAAGAAAATCTGATATTGTAACTCTGCATGTTCCTTACAATAAATCCACTCATTACCTTATAAACAGATTTAATATTAAACTTATGAAACCAGATGCTATGCTTATTAACACTTCAAGAGGAGCTGTGGTAGAAATGGATGCTGTTATAGAAGCCCTTAAAGAGGGAAAATTAGCAGGTGGTGTTGCGTTGGATACCTTTGAAGCTGAGGATGTAATTGTAGAAGAAGAGTTCTTAAAAAGAGATGATATTCCAGCTATAAAATTGAAAAAGGCTCTGGAAGCATTTTACGTTCTGAATGAAGAAAATGTAATTATTTCACCTCATAATGCATACAACACAAAGGATGCTTTAAAGAGAATATTAGATATGACTGTAGAAAACATAGATAAATTTATCAAAGAAGGACAGGTGCTTACACCTGTTTAAATATCTATTCCAAACACAGATTGGATGATTTTTCCAAAGATATAAGAGAGCCCTGCGGCTGAAAATCCTGCGATAACCATTTCTAAAGCTTTTTTCTTTGCATCTATTCCAGAAAAGATAGATATAAAAAATCCTACAATTGCCAGTGCTAAACCTGCAAATAGAATGCTAAAAGGAAGAGCTATAAGAGAGGATGGAGTAAAGAAATATGGAAGAACAGGGAATAAAACGCCAAATAAATAAGCAAAACCTGTAAATAAACCTGATTTTATCTCATTCTCTTCGTCTTTTTTTATCAGTAATTTTGCAAGTGCTGATTTATCATCGATTTTCTTTAAAATCTCCTTAATCAGTTCATCTGGAATGTTTAGCTCTTCAAGATAGGATTTGAGTTCATCTAGAGCTTTTTCTGGAGCAACTTCAAATAAAATTTCTATCTTCTCATTTAGTGCCTGATTTACCTGTCTCTGGGATTTGACGGATATATAAGCACCTATACCCATAGACAGTGCACCTGCAATCCCTACAATACTACCTGAAACAGCTACCATAAGTGGATTATTTACATAAACAGCCGATAAACCAGTTACAGCTCCTAAAATTTCAACCAAACCATCGTTCATTCCCAGAACAAAATCTCTTACATTAGATAAACCCAGTTTTTCAGCTTCTTTAGAAAAGAAGGTTTCGTGCTGTATTTCATCTACAATTATTTTTTTTAGGATTTCTTTTTCCTCAGGCTCTAAAAAATCCTGTTTAAGAAAATTGTAATACTCTTTTACTCCTCCAGCTTCACCTACCTCTAAAATTGAAACCATAATAACAGGATTTGTTATCCTGTTTAAAAGTAAAATTATCTTTTTCTTTAATGCAGGAATTTTAACTTCAGGAACCTTTTCGCCTCTTTTTTCTAAGACAGATCTCCAGAAAGAGGCGTGGTTCTTTTCCATATTTGCAATTCTTATAAGGTTTTCCTTTAAATACTGGTCTTTAGTTTGTTTTGCTAAAGCTGTATACAGCTCATAGTCGTGTATTTCGTTAATATAGTACTCTTTAACTTTTTGTATAAGGTTCATAATATTAGCTTTTTTAAGAAAGTATTTTTAAAGCTTCTTCTACTGTAGCATTCTCATGAACTATTTTTGATAAAGCTCTGGTTATTTTTGCAACGTCTCTGTGCTGGAAAACATTTCTTCCAACTGATAATCCTGCTCCACCTGCTACAACAACTGCATCGTATACCATTTTCAGGAGCTCTTCGTCGGAGCTTACCTTTGGTCCTCCTGCAATAACAACTGGAACAGGACAGCCTTCAACTACCTTTCTAAAACTTTCAGGGTCTCCTGTATAAGGAACTTTTACTATATCTGCCCCAAGTTCTGCTCCCAATCTTGCTATATGAGCTATAGCATTTGGGTCAAATGGATTTTTAACTTCTGGTCCTCTGTAATAGAGCATTGCAACTAAAGGCATCTGCCATTCTAAACAGGCTTTCGATACTGCACCAAAGTCTCTTAGCATTTGTTTTTCATCTTCGGCGCCGATATTTACATGTATAGAAACTCCATCTGCTCCGAGTTTTATAGCCTCTTCAACAGTACAAACTAAAACTTTATCATTTTTTCTTAAAGATAAATCTGTAGAAGCTGACATATGAACAATCAGTCCAACATCTTTTCCTTTACCTCTATGTCCCTGTTCTACAATTCCTTTGTGTAATATAATTGCGTTTGCTCCACCTTCAGCAATCTTTTCTACAGTTTCCTTAATATTTATAAGACCTTCCATAGGCCCAGAACTAACGCCGTGATCCATAGGAACAATAACAGTCTTACCTGTATCTCTATTTATAATTCTTTCTAATCTAACTTTCTTACCTATACCCAAGGTTTTCCTCCAGATAATCAATTTTTCTGTCAAAATATTATTATAAAATAATTTTACAAACTAAAATACCTAAAATGAAAGCTACCAAAGCTACAACTATTAGTTTAATATCTATATTCGGGTTGGGGTTAGTGCCCCTTCTTGATGCATTTCTTTCTTTCATATAGTCTCTATCATAAAGACCCATTGTTTTTCTCCTCTGTACTTACAGATATATTCTGTTTTTTCCTTTCAATTTCTAAATCTTCTTTTAATTTTATATTTTCTTCTTTTAGTTTTTCTTTTTCTTTCTGGCATTTTTCTAATTCGTTTTTTGTTAGATTTAACTGTCTTTTTATCTTTAGTTTTTCAACTTGAAATGATAGCCAGTCAGATATTGCCATCAGTATAACAATTAAGGCACCTATTATCATGCTTATTATAATTATCAATGCAAGTGGAAGCTGTGGAGTTTTAACAGTTGGCAGTATATTGATACTGATACTAGGCTGTACATTCATTGAAACAAAATAAGCTACTGCTAAAAGTATTAAAAGCCAGATTATAAATTTTAGTTTAGATAACATTTTTTAAAGCCTCTTTTATCTTATAGTAGATTTCTTTTAAATCTTGGGATATCACTTTTACTTCCCCTATAACTGGCATAAAATTAGTATCTCCAACCCATCTTGGTACTATATGATTATGAATGTGGGATTCAAGTCCTGCTCCTGCAGCTCTACCAAGATTGTAACCTAAATTATACCCATCAGGTTTTAGTGCAATATTTAAAGCTTTTATCATTTTTTGAGTTAAGAAATTAAGCTCACATAGTGTGTCATTATCCAGTTTAGTAAAATCTCCAATATGCTCGTTAGGGCAGACCATTAGGTGGCCAGCATTATAAGGGTACAGGTTCATAATGACAAAGCACTTATTACCACGATAAAGAACAAGATTTTTCTCATCATCCTTTGAATTATAAGCATTACATAAAAAACAACCCTCAATTTTGTCTACACTTTCTATATATTGACTTCTCCACGGAGAAAACAGTCTTTCCAAATTTCCCTCCTTTTAAACAAAATTCACTGGATTTATGTCTACTATTAATTTTATACCTAATTTTCTACACTTTTCAGACAAATTTTTTAGAGCCTTTTTATCTTTAAAATCAATTAGTAGAACCTGAGCTCTTTCTTTGCCCTTTACTACAGAATGAAATGCTTTAAATATTCCTTTATATTTGATATTTTCTATATTATTTTCTTTCAACCACCCTTTAAAAACTTCGTTTAAAAAAGAGATATCCAGCTTTTTCTTTTCAAATGTTAATAGTATATACGTTTTAAATGGAGGCTGTTCTAATTTTTTTCTAATCTCAAGTTCTTTTTTATAAAATTCGTCTAAATCTGAGTTTAATAAAGCTTTGACTGCAAAGTCATGTTTCTGATTTGTAAATAAAATAAACTCATCTTTTGCTTTAAGATAAGAGTACACTATATTTCTAAAAAACTTTTCTCTGCCTTTATAGTCTTGCATAAACAAAAAGAAGTCTGGAAATATGTTAATTACTCTTTCAAAGTTTTGTACTGTAAGGTCTTTATCCATCAAAGTAGTTTCTATTTTTATTTTTGTATCTTTGTTTTCAGAAAGATAAGAAACGTTATCTTGAAAATGTCTTTTTAGTATTTCTTCAAGTTTTTCTATACCAACACCTACAACCTGTAATTTTGTTTCTTCACAGTATATACATGTATCTATAAATTCATACTTTGTTTTACACATTTCACATTTTAGAAATTTACCGTTCTCGGTTTTATAAACTTTTAGTGGCACATCGCATGTTTCACAGACTATTTCTTCTTCACATCTTGGGCAGTATAAAAAGGAAGCATATGCTTTTTTATTGGCTAAAACTAATGTTTTTTTGTCTTCTTTTAAAAGTTCTATTAGCTTTTTAATAGAAAAGTCTTTATCAAATGGAAATATTTTTACTTCTTTTCTTTCAGTTTTTATACTTCTTTTTAACGGTAGAAATATTTTTTTGGTTAATGAATAGTAAGTTTCTACTGAAGGAACAAAACTCGAAAACATTAGATGTATAGATTTTTCTCTGTATATCTCATAAACTGCTCTTCTGGTATCAAACTTGGGAGTTCTTAGTGTTTTATAGGCATCTGAGCCTTCTTCTTCTAAAATTATAAGGGCTAAATCTTTTATCGGCATCAAAATACCAGAATATGATGTTAATAGGATAGAAGGGGATTTTTCTTTTAATAAAAACCATGTTTTGACATTTTCATTTGCTGATAATCCATCATGATAGGCATATACCTTATCAAAGTAATTGGAAAGTATTTCATAACTCTTTTGTAGCTGAGAAATACTGGGAAAAACTATCATTACACTTTTATTTTCTTTTTTGAGATTATGAATGAGTTGTATATACTTTTTTATTCTATCCTGTGCTTTTGTATATCCAAAATATACAGGTTTTTTCGGTAGTTTTATATCAAATAAACCGCTAATGTCCTGAGAAATTTTTCTTTCAGACTGTTTGTAAAATACAAGACTTTTCTTCCCAACTAAACCTTTCTTTAATAAAGACTGTAATGTTGATTTTGAAAATCCAGTTTCTAATATTTCCATTTCAGTTATTTCACCATTTGTGGCAATAAATTCTAAAAGTTCTTTTTGTTTTGCAGTTAGTTTTTTAGTGTCGTATTTAATAAGGTAATATACATAGTTTTCGGGACTTTTCTTTATCCATTTTCCATTTACTTTTTTCCATCTTAGGCCTGCTGGCAAAAAATAATGAAGCGTAATTCCTAAAGGAGCCACGTAGTAATCAGATATATTTTTTGCAATATTTATCTCTTTTTGGGTAAATACAGGCACACTATCAGGTATATCTTCTATTTCTTTAATCTCATAATCCTCGTATACAGAAAAATCTTCATGAAATTCTTCTAAAACAATTCCTGTATAGCCTATATTCCTAAATGGAACAAGAACACGTCTTCCAACTAACTCTTTGTCACTTAGTTTATTGTAAACCTCTTTTCTTATCTTATAAGTAAATGTCTGGTGAAATGGAAGAGGTAGACATACCTCTATATATATATATTGTTCCTTATCTATGTTCATTTTAATTTAAAATTTTGTATTATTTAATTTCACTTAAAATAATAAGGAATAAAAAGCAAAAAAAGCAATAGGAGAACAAAAACTAATGAAATTAGCCTGCAGAAATTTTGTTCCATTACTAATTCAAAAGAAATTTGTTCCTTTCACAAAACAAAGTGGATTTGAGTTCTTGAGCAATATGAGATATTACAAGTTAAAATACGAAGGAACTATCTTTAATGCACCTGAAAATTTTAACTTACAGAAAAAATTGCCAGAAAGCCCATTTCTTTAGAAATGGGATGAATGGCAGAGAGTTTCGTTAGAAACTCTCAAAACATTTTTAATCGTTTAATCTGCTACAATTATTATAGAGGTTTTCAGAATGACTGTAATATTTGAAAAAAGACAAAAAATAAAAGAAAGCTTAAAAAAGACCAAAGAAAAAAGGAAAAACCAGATAGCTAAAGTCTATCAACTTAAAATCTCATACTCCAATTTAAATCAAAAGCAAAAACAGTGGCTTGAAAGAGTATTTTTAGAAGCAAAATGGCTTTATAACTACTGTATTGCAGATATACAAAATAGGTTAAATTCTAAAACAGAAAGAACAAACCAAGTAGAAGTAAAAACACCAGAAGGAATTGAAATAAGAGAAATAAATTCTTTATCATCTCAAATGAAACAAGCAATATTAGACAGAATAAAGAAAAACCTATCAGATCTAAAAAAAGCAAAGCAAAAAGGAATAAAAATAGGAAAGCTAAAATTTAAATCTCAAGTTAGGAGCATACCATTAAAGCAGTCAGGAATAACATTCAAAGTATTAAAAGACAAAAACAGAATAAAACTACAGGGACTAAAAAAGCCTGTAAGAGTATTAGGACTACATCAATTGCCAGAAAACTGCGATATCGCAAAAGCAGAGTTAATAAAAAAACCAGATGGATACTATATATACCTAACCTGCTATATAGACAAAGACCAGATAAAAGCAGAAAGGATAAACAAACCAATAGGAATAGACTTTGGAATAAAACACCAGCTAACCTTATCA
>CAZEYS010000007.1:0-39016 GCA_964516095.1 uncultured Aquificales bacterium | reverse complement strand
TGATATTACATTAAACTCAACAACTTCACCATTTTCTTTAGTAGCTCTTACTTTTAATTCTTTTCCAGGAGCTATGTCTTCTATTCCAAATATTTCATATGTTTCAGAACCATCTAATCCCAGTTCTTCCCAGCCTTCGCCTTCTTTAAATTGTAGTGGAAGTACTCCCATTCCAACTAAGTTTGACCTGTGTATTCTTTCAAAAGATTTGACTATTACTGCTTTTACACCTAAAAGTTGAGTTCCTTTCGCTGCCCAGTCCCTTGAAGAACCTGTTCCATATTCTTTTCCAGCTAATACAATTAATGGTGTTCCTTCTTGTCCGTACTTAACAGCAGCATCGTACACAAACATTTCTTCTTTTTCAGGGAATTTTAACGTATATCCTCCTTCTTTGGGAGCTACAAGTTTGTTCTTTATTCTAACGTTTGCAAATGTTCCTCTAACCATAACTTCGTGGTTTCCTCTTCTTGCCCCGTAAGAATTAAACTCTTCAACTGGAACTCCATGTTCTAATAAGTATTTTCCAGCAGGGTATTCTGGAGGTATTTTACCAGCAGGAGAAATATGGTCTGTAGTTACAGAATCTCCAAGTAATTCTAATACTCTTGCATTTTGTATATCTTTTGGTGGGTTAACCTCTATTGTAAATCCATCAAAGTAAGGAGGTTTTCTAATATATGTTGAATTTGGATCCCACTGGAATGTTTCACCAGTTGGCGCATCTAATGACTGCCAGTACTCGTCTCCTTTTAATACATCTTTGTATTTTTCTTCAAATACTTCTGGAGTTAGTACCTGGTTCATTATTTCTTTTATTTCTTCCTGTGAAGGCCATATATCCTTTAAGTATACTGGATTTCCATTAGGGTCTTTTCCTAAAGGTTCTGTTGTTAAGTCTATATCTGTTCTACCTGCTATAGCATAAGCTACTACTAAAATAGGAGATGCAAGCCAGTTAGCTTTAACATCTGGGTGAATTCTTGCTTCAAAGTTTCTATTACCTGATAAGACTGCAGACACAATTAAATCATTATCCTTTATAGCCTTTTCTATATTTGGATGTAGTGGTCCACTATTACCTATACATGTAGTACAGCCAAAACCAACTATATGAAATCTCAAAGCTTCTAAATAAGGAAGTAATCCTGCCTTTCTTAAATATCCTTCTACTACTCGAGATCCTGGTGCTAAGGATGTTTTTACGTAAGGCTTAACATTTAAGCCTTTTTCTACTGCTTTTTTAGCAAGTAATCCAGCTCCAATTAGAACTGATGGGTTCGAAGTATTTGTACAAGATGTTATAGAAGCTATAACTACAGAACCATCTCCTATTACAACTTCTTCACCGTCAATTTCAACCTTTGCAATTTTTTTCCCTTTATGAATTCTACATTCTCCCACTTCAAGATCTTTACCAGCTTCATCTTCAAATGCAGTGATTTCTTTAATATCATCTATTTCTCTGTTGTAGTTACAGTTCAGTAAATCTATAAAAGTTTTCTTCATTTCTTTTAAAGTTACTCTGTCCTGTGGTCTTGAAGGGCCAGCCAACGAAGGTTCTACTTTAGACATGTCTATTTCAATCACATCTGTGTATTCAGGGGTTTCGTTTCCATGGTAAAAGAGCATATTTTCTTTAGTATATCTTTCAGCTAATTCTGCAGCTTCTTTTCTGTTTGTTAGTTTGAGGAAATTGATAGTTTCCTCATCAACAGGGAAAAATCCCATAGTTGCACCGTACTCTGGAGCCATATTTGCAATCGTAGCTCTATCTGGTAAAGATAATTTTTTAACACCTTCCCCAAAGTACTCAACAAATTTCTCAACAACTCCGTACTCTCTCAGTTTTTGGGTTATAGTTAAAACTAAATCTGTGGTAGTTGCTCCTTCAGGAAGCTCTCCTGTTAGCTTAACACCTATAACTTCAGGTATTTTCATGTAATATGGTTGTCCAAGCATTACAGCTTCAGCTTCAATACCACCAACTCCCCATCCTAAAACACCAAGACCGTTTATCATTGTTGTATGTGAATCAGTTCCAACTAAAGAATCAGGGAAAGCTACTCCATTATTTGACATTACAACCTGTGCTATATATTCAAGGTTTACCTGGTGAATAATACCACTTCCAGGAGGGAATATTCTCAATGTATCAAAAGCATTTTGTGCCCATTTTAACAGTTGATATCTTTCTTTATTTCTCTTATACTCAAGCTCAAGGTTTTTCTTATAAGCATCTTCTGTTCCAAAGAAATCAATTTGAACTGAGTGGTCTATGACAAGGTCAACAGGAACCAGAGGATTTACTTTTTTAGGGTCAATTCCAAGTTCCTTGGCAGCATCTCTCATTGCGGCCAAATCAACAACACCAGGGACACCTGTAAAATCCTGCATTATAACTCTTGCTGGATGATGTGGTATTTCAACTGGAGTATCGTATTTTTTTTGCCAGTTGGCGATATTATTTAGATGTTCTTCGGTAACGACTTTTCCGTCTAAGTTTCTAAGTAAATTCTCAACTAAAATTCTAATAGAAAAAGGTAGCCTTTCAATATTACCTATTCCTGCTTCTTGAAGTTTTTCTAAACTGTAGATTGTGTAATTTTGACCGTTGGCAGAAATAGACTTTGTGAAATCTGCATTATTCATAGATTACCTCCATGTTGATGTGATTTTATGACAAATTTATTATAAATGGAAATTCTTACTAAAATCAAACGCTGTTTTAAAAATATAGAAAGAAAAGAAAGACTAATCCAACTATTATTCTATAAATCCCAAATGGTATAAAACTGTGTTTTGATATAAAAGAAAGTAAAAACTTTATGGAAAATACTGCAAAAATAAAAGCAGTTATAAATCCTAAACCTAAATTTAACCAGTTATCTATTTGAAATTCGCTATGATGCTTAAATATGTCATAGAATGTAGCTACAAACATAGTAGGAACAGCAAGTAAAAATGAAAATTCAGCTGCTGTTTTTCTACTTAGTCCAAGTAAAAGACCACCTATAATTGTAGCTCCTGACCTTGATGTTCCTGGTACCATTGCAAAAGACTGGAAAACACCGATGAAAAAAGCTTTAGTGTAGGGAATACTTTCTAAATCGTTAATATGATACTCTTTCTCTGAATATACTTTTTCTACAATTATAAAAATAATCCCTCCAACAATTAACATTATGGCCACAACATAAGGACTGAAAAGAGATTTTATCAGTTTATACAGAATAAACCCTAAAATACCAGTAGGGATAAAGGCAATAATTAACCTTTTCCACAGTTGTATACTTGAAAATATTTTCTCTTTATATAAAAAAACTACTGCCAGAATAGAACCAAGTTGAATTGCAACTTCAAAAGCTTTATGTGTTTCTGTTTGTTTTATTCCAAGAAGCCATGACACAAGTATAAGATGCCCTGTTGAAGATATAGGTAAAAACTCTGTCAATCCTTCTACAACTCCTAATATAAATGCATCTATTAAGTTCACCTCATGCTCTCCTTATCTATTTTTAATGAAATTATAATGTATAATTTACTTAATATAAAAACTATGTGAAAATTGGAGTTTAATTATAATGAAATACGAGATAACAAAAAAGTTTAAGTTTGAAGCAGGACATAGGGTTTGGAAACAAAATCTTATGGCAGGTAAAGGTGCTAAACTTATGAAGAACGAAATTCCTCCTAATCCCTGTCTTAATATACACGGCCATAGCTATAAAGTTGAAGTAACGGTTGGTTCCGACACATTAAATGAGCAGGAGATGGTTATTGATTTTTATCACATAAAGGCAGCTTTAAAAGATTTGATAGATAATCAAATGGATCATTCTTTTATAATAGATAAAAATGACCCTTTATATCCAAAGTTTAAGGAAGATTTTGGGTTTTTAAAACTTTTTGTGGTAGATTTTTGCCCAACAGCTGAGGCTTTATCAAAATTTATATATGATTTTTTAACAGAGAAATTAAAAGAAGCTGGTTTACTTGATGATATCAAAGTTGTTTCCGTTACAGTTTGGGAAACAGAAACAGGAAAAGCTGTATATAAAGGTTAAAAAATGAAGATAGTTTATATAATTCCAGCAGTTTTCTTAATGTTGTCTGCATTTATTATATATTTGACGGTGGGTTTATCCTTTATAAAAAAGAATAAAGGAGATAAAGATGGCAATAATCAAACCTTACAAAGGTAAATATCCAAAAATTCATCCATCTGCTTTTATTGCTGAAAACGCAGTTATTATTGGAGATGTTGAAATAGGAGAGGATTGCTCTATCTGGTATAACGTTGTAATTAGAGGGGATGTTAACTATATAAGAATAGGAGATAGAACAAACATACAGGATGGAACAGTAATACATGTTACCCATGATACTCATCCAACAATAATAGGGAAAGAAGTTACTGTAGGGCATAAAGTTATGCTCCATGGCTGTACTATAGAAGATAGATGTTTAATTGGTATGTCTGCCACAGTTATGGATGGAGTTGTTGTTGGAAAAGAATCTATTGTGGGAGCAGGAGCATTAGTAACACCTAATAAAAAGATACAACCGAGAACTCTCTGGACAGGTTCTCCTGCAAAATATAAAAGAGATTTAACTGATAAAGAACTAAAATGGCTTGAAGAGTCATATAAAAATTACATAAACTATAAAAATACTTACATTGAAGAACTAAAATCCCCTGCATATAATAAATAGCTCTACTAAACCACAGATTATGAGGTAAGGATGACAAAAGCAGATATTGTAGAACTAATTTATGAAAATTCTGACTTGAATTTAAAGAAAAAAGACATAAAACTTATAGTAGATGAACTTTTTAAACTAATTCAAAATGAGATTATAAATGGCAGTGATGAAACTAAAATACAAATTTCTGGATTTGGGACTTTTACAGTGAAAAAAAGAAAAGCAAAAGTTGGAAGAAATCCAAAAACAAATGAAGAAGTTATAGTTCCAGAAAGATTGGGAGTATCTTTTAAACCTGGGAGGAGGCTTTTAAGGGAGCTAAATGAATAAAACCAAGTCGGAGCGTAGCTCAGGCGGTAGAGCACTGGCATGGGGGGCCAGAGGTCGGCGGTTCGAGTCCGCTCGCTCCGACCATTTTCTACTTTTAAATTTTTCATTCTGAGGAGAAAAATGAAACTTCAAAATCTTATATACAATAAATTAGGTAATAGTTTTTCGGTTATGCTCACAAATCCAGAAATTCAGATAATGGAAAAGGTTAATTCCCCTATTTCTTTTGAAGGAAATCAATTCTACTATGAGATAGAAGGAATATCCACATACCACTTTGATAAATCCGTCCTTCAAATATTTATAAAAATGTACTCTCCATCTTTTGAACATGATTTATTTATAAAATTTTTAGAAAATTCAGATGTATTTGTGGAAGCAAAAGAAGAATTTATAGGAAAATTCCAAAATGGATTTTTTGAACTTCGTTTCTTAGAAGAAGACCCATTAATTATTTTTAAGCTATCTGCAGCAAAACCAGACTATTTTTCTTTTGAAAAAAGTGAAAACAAGTATATAATCAAGATAAAAGAGGAACACCTTATAAAAGGTGCCCTGGAAATTTTATATTATATTCATAAATAGTTTGCCAGTGTTATAAACTATAAATGCTATAATCCATGCAATGGCGAAGCTGTAAATTAAGAATAAAGTAGCATACTTTTTGTTTAACTCCTGTGCCATAACTGCAAAAGTGGCAAGACATGAGTTATAGACTAGGATAAGTATCATAAAAGATAAAGCCGAAAGTGGCGAGAAACTATTTTTTATAATCTGTCTTAAAGATTTATTCTCATCTTCTGTGACTTCAAAAGCTGAAATTCCAGGTTTAACC
This sequence comes from uncultured Aquificales bacterium, assembly GCA_964516095.1. Lineage (GTDB taxonomy): Bacteria > Aquificota > Aquificia > Aquificales > Hydrogenothermaceae > Hydrogenothermus. The sequence continues at coordinate 33,144 of CAZEYS010000007.1, read as the reverse complement.
GCATCTATTATAGATGTTACTAAGGCATTAAAAAATCCTTTTATTTGCTGAAGTAAAGCCTCCTTAAATGAAAACTCTACCTTTTCATCTTTTTGAAGGTTTGCAGAATACATTGTTCCCATAGAGCTTATCGCAGTTTCTCTTGCTAAAAATGCAGGTATTAGTGATGTTGTTGCTCTCCAGTCATTAATACCAATAGGCTCAAAAATAGGAGTTAATGTTTTTCCTATTTTAGCTACATAACTTTCAGATATATTTTTAGCTGAAGGCGGTAAATTCATAAGTATCCATATGACAATGGAAACCGCAAAAATGATTGTTCCAGCTTTTTTTATAAAATCTTTCACATGTATCCATGAAATTGTAAGTAAAGCTTTTAAAGGAGGAATTCTGTAAGGTGGTAGCTCCATAGCAAAGTGAATAACTTCTCCTTTAAATTTAATCATCTTAAGTATTAGTGCGGTAAATATTGCAACAACTATTCCTAATATGTAAAAACTGATTATTACAAGGGCTGGATTGTCAAAGAATATAACTGAGAAAAATGCAAAAACTACCAGCCGTGCTGGACAACTCATAAAAGGTATCATCATTATAACTATGAATTTATCCCGTGGATTTTCTATTGCTCTGGCAGACATTATTGCAGGCACATTACAGCCAAATCCCAGTATAAGTGGAATGAGCATGTTTCCGTGTAGCCCGATTTTAGACATAAATCTGTCCATTAAAACAGCTATTCTTGGTAAATAACCAGACATTTCTAAAAAACTTATCAAAAAGAATAAAGTTCCGATTAAAGGGACAAATGTAAGTACAAATCCAACTCCACCAATTACAGCTTCACTCCAAAATCTGTTTACAATATCTGGTAAACCAAGTTTTTCAAATAGTGTTAAAAACATTGGAGAGATAAAATCATTTAAAAAGCTATCAATCCACTCTACATAAGGAGCAGAAAAGTCTACAGCTATTTTAAAAATAGAGTACATAATCCATACAAAAATTAAAATTCCAAATACAGGATGTAGAAGTATATTATCTAAACTATCTGTAATGTCTTTTTGCCTGTCTTTTATTTTTTTAACCACCTCAGTGGTAATTCCGTGGGCATATCCAAATCTTTCATTTTTTATTATTTCCTCAACAGGTTCACCAAAATATCTTTCAAGTTCAGTTCTTAATTTTTTTAATTCTTCTTTTGTTATAGATGGATGAGAAATTTTTCCTTGCAGTATATCAAGAAGGTAATGTTTATTTAAATTTCCTACTTTTTCTTTAAGTTTATTTAAAGCTTCTTCTAATTTGGGGTGATACTTTAGCTCATAGGGAATTTTTTTATTCTCATAAACATCTATAATGGCATCTAAAATTTTATCTATACCCTTTTTTTCTTTTCCAACAGTCTTAACGACATCTACATTTAAAAGTTCTGAAAGTTTTTTATCATCTATGCTAATTCCTTTCTTTTCAGCTTCATCAGACATGTTTAGAACAAAAACAGTGGGTTTTCCAAATTCAAGAAGTTCAACTCCAAGATACATATTTTTTTCAAAGTTCTGGGAGTCTATTATATCTACTATAACATCAACATCTGAATTGGCTATAAAATTAGTTGCGACCTTCTCAGCATCAGATAGAGGTTCCAATGTGTATATACCTGGAAGGTCTACAAAATATATTTCATAGTCTTTATATTTTATAGTTGCTTCCTTTTTCTCTACTGTTACCCCTGCCCAGTTTCCAACTTTGAGATTTGTTCCGGCAATGGCGTTTAAAACTGTAGTCTTACCAACATTTGGATTTCCTATAAAAGCAACATTTATTTTTTTCATTTTTTTACCTCCACGAGGCTTGCCAGTTCCCTATCTATAGCAAGTTTTCTGCCTTCTAACAGTACTACATAGTTTCTACCTATAATCTTTTCTAACTTTATTTTTTCTCCTTTTTTAAGTCCCATAGCTTCTATCCTTCTTAAGAAAGTGTTATTTTTATCTATAAGTTTTTCGACTACAGCCTCTTCACCTTCTTTTAGCTCTGTTAACCTCATTTCTTCTCCTCTCTGATATTGAGATTAAATCTCAATTTATTTTATTAGCATAAATAATTATATAATAAATATCTGTCAACTTCACATAAACTTCACATAGAAAAAAGAAATATTTGTATAATTTTCTTCTAATACTGAAAAGGCCTATGGAGATAAAAATGGAAAAAGTGAAAATTACGATAGATGGTCAACAAATTGAAGTAGAAAAAAATACAACTGTTTTAGAGGCTGCCAAAAGGCTAAATAAACTTATTCCAACGTTTTGTTATAACGAAAAATTGCCTATTTTTGGTGGTTGTAGAATGTGTTTAGTCTGGGACAAAAAGGCAAAAAGAAGCATAATAGCCTGTGGAACTTACGTTTATGATGGAATGGAGATAGAAACTCTAAATGAGCAGGTATTTAATGATAGAAAGTTTATACTTGAGATGCTTTTTACCAGACACCCTCTTGACTGTCCTGTATGTGATAAAGCAGGGGAATGTGACTTACAGAACTGGGGAACCTATTATGGCCCTCAGCATAATGTACTTCCAATCTCTCCTCTTGAAAAAATCAGACCAGAAGAAGACTGGGAAAGTGATTATTTAGAATTTGTGTCAAATAGATGTGTTCTTTGTTTGAGATGTGTAAGTATATGCAAAAATATAAATGGAAGTGACACTCTTTTTCAGGAAGAAAGAGGATTTGAAATACTCATATCTCCTAATGAAAAACCTATGGACAGTGAAAGTAGTTGTGAAATGTGTGGTCTTTGCGTTGATGTCTGTCCTGTTGGTGCCATCCTGTTTAAGCCTTTCAAGTATAAAGCTCGTCCGTGGCTGCTGAAAGAAAAAGTTAGTTATTGCGGATTTTGTAGTATGAACTGTCCTGTAGCAATAGATTATGATGATAAAAAGAAAACTATATATAGAATTCGCTCAACTGCAGATTTTCAAGTTTGTGCTGGTGCTTATCTTGGATATGATACTTATAATACAAACAGACTGAAAAGTGCAAAAATTAATGGAAAACCTGTTTCATATTCACAGGCTTTTGATAAAGTAGCTTCAATAATATCTAAAAATCCAACAGAAACAGCAGTTATAGCAAGTCCCTACAGCACCATCGAAACATTCGAGCAAATAAATAAATTGAGAGATAAAACAAAAGTAAAAGTTTCTTCTACTATTACGTTAACTTTAATGCCTACGATTGCAGGTTTTAAAAATGAGACCGGAGAAGATTACAAACTCCCAACATTTTTGGATATATATAAAAGCAAAAAAGTTGTTATTGTTGGAGATGACATATCTGCTGTAACACCTGTTTTATCTTACTTTTTTAATGAGCAATACAAAGAAGGAAACAAAATCGCAGATAAAAAACAGGTTATTTATGTAGGAACAAATTTAAAAAACTCCTCTAAATTCTTTCCAGAACAGATAAAATTAGAAAACATTTTAAATATTGAGTTATCTTTATTCGATGATGAAACATCTGTTATATACAGTACATCAACATTAAAAGGAGAAGATGCTTACAACTTTGGAAAACTTTTAGGAAAAATAAAAAAACAAAAAGGTTCTCATATCTTTATCATTCCTCCAGAGGCAAATGCAATAGGGATGCTAAACACATTAAAAATTACAGACTATCTTGTTGATATAACTGAAAATATATTAGATGGAAAAATAAAAAATTTGATACTTTTTGGAGAGGACATATTAGAACATTTTGAAGACCAGTATATAAATCAGGTTTTTGAAAAATTAGAAAATCTAATACTGATATCTCCTTTTGACGATGGATTAGCCCAAAAAGCTAACATTAGCATAGGTTCTACTCTCTGGATGGAAGAAGAAGGAACTTTTGAAGGCTTCTTTGGGTTACGGAAAATCAAACCTGCATTAAAACCTGTATTTTTTGAGAAAGATTTAGTTAAAAATATAGAAGAAAAGACACTTTATACGCCAAATGCTGTTGTAAATGCTGATAATAACCCTATAGAATTTTATAACTTCCAATATTTTAAGAAAAAAGATATAAACCTATACGATTTTTCGTTTTTCTCAAATCATAGTAAAAACTTAACAAATTGGAAAAATAAAAAAGAGGTAAAATTATGGATATAAAAATGGGTATTGCCAGAGCAGGAATAAAACCATCTGGTGATTATGATATTCTGGTTTTAAAGTTTAAACCCTCTGTTTACTCTGTTGTTTTAACACAAAACTCACTTGCAGCAGCACCGGTTATATACGATAGAATGATTGCTTCAATGCAGGATAAAATATCTTCATTTGTTGTTAATAGCGGGAATGCCAATGCAGCAACTGGAGAACAAGGATTAAAAAATGCAGAAAAAATGGCAGATTTAGTTGCTAACTGCATCAACTGCGACCCTCAAGAAGTAATGGTGTTTTCAACAGGAGTGATAGGCGTTCAGCTTCCTATGGATAAAGTCGAAAAAGGTATAAAAGAAGCCTGTGAAAATATGCAGGATTTAGATTTAGAACTTGCAGCAAGAGCAATAATGACCACAGACTCATTTCCTAAGTTTTACTCTGTAGAGGACTACATAGATGGGAAAAAATTTGAAATAAAAGGGATAGCAAAAGGTGCAGGTATGATACATCCAAATATGGCCACAATGCTGGCATATATATTCACCGATGTAAAAATAGAAAAGTCACTTTTAGATAGAATGACTAAACTTGTAGCTGATAGAAGTTTCAACTCTATTGATGTTGATGGCTGTGAGAGTACTAACGATAGCTTTTTAGTAGTTGCAACTGGTGAAGGAGACCTTGAAATAAACGAAAATAACAGAACTGCTTTTGCAAAAAAATTGTTAGAAGTTGCAACTGAACTTGCCAAAATGATTGTAAAAGATGGAGAAGGAGCAACTAAATTAATTCAGATAAATGTCTATGAAGCTAAAGATAGTCAAGAAGCCAAAAAAATCGGCGAAGCTGTTGCCACATCAAATCTTGTAAAAACTGCTATGTTTGGTAATGACCCTAACTGGGGAAGAATACTATCTGCAATTGGACAACTTCACCTTGATATAGATTTTTCAAGAGTAAAACTTTACATAGGGGACTTTCTCTTATATGCAGGAGAGCCAGTGGATTTCGATAGAGAAAAGGCTGTTGAATATTTAAAAAACAACAAAGAAGTTAAAATAGATATATACCTTGGAAGGGGGGATAGTCAGTGGACTTATTACACCTGTGATTTAACATACAAATACGTTGAGATAAATGCAGAATACACAACATGAAGGTTAAAACAAGTCCAAAAGAAAAAAACTACGTCTTAGCATTTTTAATTTTTTCTATAGTGGTGGTTTTATTTGTAATGTTGCTTATTGCTGTTCCATACACCATATTTATGGTATTAAAGATATTTTTTATAACGCTAAAATTTTCTATAATATTTATTGTTATATTTTGGCTGGTTTTTGTAATAACCTCGTGGTTGTATAAAATATTTACCAATAGGGGTAAATTGTGATTAATTTTTTACTCTGTTCTCATATTACTGAAAATAAGAAAGAGCAAAGTCATTTCTTACAGCTCAAAGAACAATTAGAAAGACTAACCGGTGAAAAGGTAAATCTCATATTACCAGAAAACTATCTTCACGAACTTGAAATTGCAAAATCACAGGATATCGATTTATACTTTGCCAGTCCCATAAACGCTTACCGTTTTTATCAAAAAGGTTATATCCCTGTCTGCAAAAAAAATCGGCATACATTTGTTCTAATAGGTTCTAAAAAAGAAGATAATATTACAGTATCCCTGCCTTACTATGAAAACTTCTTTGTGGTTTTACTTTTTATAACAGAACTTGACCTGTTAAGACCAAAAGTAATATACGCTATAAACGAAGAAGAAGCTTATAAATCTGTATTAGAAGGAAAAGCCAATTTAGCAATACTTTATAAAGGAAACTACCTACAGCTAAAAGAAAAATATGAGAGCCTGCCAGTTATAAAAGAAATCCAGTCTCAGATGTATCACTTTTTAATGGTAAAACCATCAGTTTATGAAATATACAAGGATGTCTGGCAGGAACTTGAATGCAGCTTTGTAGATAAAAATGAGTTTTTAGAAAACTTGAAACTTTCCTTTTCAGCAGGAGATTTATTAAAAGTCAAAACATTTTTTGATATAGCTAAATCTGTTTATGAAAATGAGTATATAGGTACCGTAATATATAAAGATAAAATAGTCTATGCAAGTGAAACGGTAGAAAAATTACTTGGTTATTCATCGAAAGAACTAAAAAACTTTTCTCCTTTAAAACTGTTTGGTGAAGATATAGATACCAGAGAAATAGTTGAGACGATAAAAAGGCGTTTAAGAGGTGAGCAGTTTATAAAAACATACCCATTTTTAAAATTTAGAGCAAAAAATGGAAGCCTAAGATACGTAAAAGGTTTTACTAAAACAATAATTTTTGAAAATGAGTATGCAGGTCTTGGAATATTTATAGATATAACAAAAGAAGTCAGATATCAAAAGGTTTTTAATCTACTAAGGAAAATAAATAAAGTAATCACAACAGTACTAACTGAAGATGAACTGTTTACAGCAATATGTAAAACATTAGTAGAAGAGTTTGACATAAAATTCACCTGGATTGGACTTGTAAATCCTCATACTAAAAAGATAGAAAAATTGTATAGCTGTGGAAAAAACCAACAGTATTTAAACAAAAGAGGAATAAAAATAGGAATAGATTTAACAAAGGAAAAGAGTGTGCCTTCAAAAGCTTTAACTTCAGACAGTATAGTTATAAATCCCGATACTGATAAATGCGAAAGTATAGATGAAAACATTAAAATTTTAATGAAAAATGAAAAACTCCTTTCATCTGCATCAATTCCAATAGAAAAAGAGGGAAAAGTTGTTGCTCTTTTAAATATATATGCGTCTGAGCCTAACTTTTTTGAAAATGAGGTAAAAGACCTTTTGGAAGAACTTAAAAGAGACATAAATTTCGCATTGGAAAAAATAGAAACTTTAAAAAACGGGCTTCTTTTAAAAAGTGCAATTGAAAAATCTGACGAATGGGTTTTGATAACAGATGAAAAAGGTCGAATACTATACGTAAATAAATATGTCAGCAAAATATCTGGATACAAGCCAGAAGAGTTAGTAGGAAAAACTCCAAAGATATTTAAATCTGGATATCAACCAAAAGAATTTTATGAACATTTATGGAAAACTATACTGTCAGGAAAAGAGTTTGAAGCTATATTTGTTAACAGAAAGAAAAACGGGGAACTATTTTATCTTGAAGAAAAAATAATTCCTGTCAAGCTACCTGATGGCTCATATAGATTTGTTGCCCTCGGTAGAGATATAACTCAGGAAATAACACTGTCTCAAGAAAATGAAAGATTACGTTACTTTGATATATTAACTAACCTGTATAATTACAACGGCTTTAGAGTAAAAGTAGAAGATTTTATAAATACATTCAGAAACTCAATCTGTGCACTTGTTATATTTGATATTAGTAACTTTTCTTACATAAATAAAACTTATGGTATAGATACAGGTGACAAAATACTCAGAGAAGTTGCAAATATACTTAAGTACAGTTTCAGGAAGGAAGATATTGTCGCCAGAGTAGGAGGAGATGAGTTTGGTATATTCTTTGTAAATCTAAAACACAAAGGTGATGCCATAATCTTAGAATACAAGTTAAAAGACTTATTTGAAAAAGAAATTCAAGTAAACGGTAATAAGATAAGAGTTTTCATTAATGGAGGAATTTCCATATATTCTGATGATGGAAAAGATTTTTACACGCTTTACGAAAATGCTTCAATAGCTTTAAAGGAGGCAAAAAAAGAAGGAGCCAACGTTATAAAATTTTTCAATAGAGACCTTGAAAGCAAAGTAAGTAAGTTTATATATGCAGGAGAACTCGTTGAGAAAGCCGTCAGAAAAAATTTATTTATATTCCATTATCAACCTTACTTTCACGCAGAAAACTTAAGTGTTGCAGGTCTTGAAGCACTGGTAAGGATAAAAGATGAAGACGGCAGAGTATACTATCCAAAAGATTTTATAGATTATCTGGAAAACTCAGTACATCTAAGAGAGTTTGAAAAATGGTCTTTACATGAAATAGCCAAGCATATTGAAAAGTGGAACCTCCCTATTAGTGTAAATATATCTGCCAAAACGTTCAAAAGTGAAGAGTTTGAGCAAGATGTGTTTAGATACTCTCTAAACTTACCATCTCCTTTAGTTATAGAAATAACAGAAAGACTATACATGAAAGATGTAGAAAAATCACTTAATATTATTAACGAAATTAAAAAGTGTAAAAATATAAAAGTTGCAATAGATGATTTTGGGACAGGTTATTCTTCTTTATCTTATCTTAAAGATATAAATGCAGACATACTCAAAATAGACATATCTTTTGTAAGGGCAATGGTAAATGATAAAAAATCACAGGCTGTTGTAGAAACAATAATACACCTTGCTAAAGCCCTTGAAATGAAGACCTTAGCAGAAGGCGTTGAAACAACTGTTCAGCTTGAACTTCTAAAAAATATGGGAGTTGATTATGTCCAGGGATTTTTACTATCCAAACCTTTACCAGAAGAGGAGTTAGAGAAAAAATACTTTAAAATATAAAAAAAGTCATAAACACAGATGATATTTTAACTTATTATTTAAGTTATAAACTAATATTTAGGAGAATAAAGTATGGAATTAGACAGACAAAAATTAGAGGATTTAGTGCCTGAACAGAGAGTAGGAATTGATGTTAATGAGAACATGACTGTTTACGTTTCAAAAGAGTACGATGAGGACTTTTTCAAGTATATCTATGTTGTTGAGTTTGATAATTACACTATGAAATTTGAAAATGTAGATGAGCTTATTTACACAGTTCAAAGAATGAGCTTATTTCAATAAGAATTAACAAAGTTTTTAAAGTTTTTAATTAGTTGTAGTCCAGCTTTTTGACTTTTTTCTGGATGAAACTGGACTGCCCATATGTTATCTTTTTGAATTGCTGAACAAAAATCTACTATATAATCTGTTTTTGATGCAATTACGTTTTCATCTTCTGGTACAACATAAAATGAATGAACGAAATAAAAGTACTCTCCATCTTTTATATCTGAAAATAGTCCTTCTTTCTTATTAATCCAAACCTGATTCCATCCCATGTGAGGTATTTTAAAACCTTTGCGATGAGGAAACTTCACAACTTTGCCTTTAATAACTCCAAGACCTTTATGCTCCCCAAATTCATACCCATACTCAAACAACAGTTGTAGCCCAAGACAAATACCAAAATAAGGTTTTCCTTTTTCAATATGGTTGATAATCTCATCATACAGGTTAAATCTCTTTAAATTGTGAACTGCGTCACCAAAAGCACCAACACCTGGAACAACAATGGCTTTGGCATCTCTAATATCTTCTGGATATGATGATACTTTTATATCAAATCCTACTTTCTCAAACGCTTTAGCAACACTTCTTAGATTACCCATTCCATAATCCACAACAGTTATCAATTTATCCCCTCTTTTAGTGTTTTAACGAGATTTTTTATTCCTTCAAAATCTACTCTACCCTGAAGTTTTACCACAGCGCTACCAACTATTATTCCATCGGCAAATTTGGATAAAATTTGAGTATGTTCTTTTTTGGATACACCAAAACCTACAGCTACTTTCTTATCTGTTAAAGATTTTATTTTCAGTATTTGTTTTTCTATTTCATCCCATGGAAGTTTATCTCTTTCTCCAGTTATACCAGTTAATGAGACATAGTATATAAAGTCATCTGAAAATGAGGATACCAATTTAATCCTTCTATCATCCGATGTTGGAGCCAACAGAAATATTGTAGATAAATTATTTTTATTTGCAGTCTGTTTGAAACTTGAGGCCTCTTCTGGTGGTAAATCTGGCACTATAAAACCATCAACTCCATTTTTTTTAGCTTTTTCACAAAAGTCCTCTTCTCCCATTTTAAAAATAGGATTGTAGTAAGTCATCAGTATAAGAGGTACGTGAGGATATTTTTCTTTTATGGCATTAGTAACGTGAAAAACATCAAGTGGTGTAATTCCATCTTTTACAGCTTTTTCATGGGCAACCTGTATAGTTGGGCCATCTGCAACAGGGTCTGAAAATGGAAGACCAACTTCTAGTATATCTGCACCTGCTTCTATAAGTGAAAATGCAGTTTTTATGCTATCGTCTATACTGGGATAACCTGCCATAAAGTAACAGATTAAAGGTTTTTTACTTTTAAATATATCGGCTATTTTTGCCATATTTTCCCTTATGTTTTAGGTTTATGGCAAAATTTTAACATAGAAAGGGCATAAAAGCCCCTTCTTTAAACTAATGTTGGTGTCCTCCTTCTCCATGGGCATGTCCATGAAGTATTTCTTCAGGGGTAGCATCTCTAACATTAACAACTTCTATATCAAACACTAAATCTTTTCCTGCAAGTGGATGATTTAAGTCAACAGTAACTGTATTATCATCAAAATCTAAAACAACCATATTTATAATCTGACCATCCGGGGTTTGAGCTTGAAGAGGCATTCCTTTCTGAAGTTCAATACCTTGAAAATATTCTCTTGGAACCTGCTGGATTAATGTTTGGTCTTTTTCTCCATAAGCTTCTGCAGCAGGAACTTCTATTTGCTTTGTTTCTCCTTCTTTCATTCCTACCATTCTTTCTTCTAATCCAGGTATTATTTCGCCTTTCCCAATTAGAACAGTGAGAGGTTGTCCATGCATCTGGCTTGAATCTATAACTTCACCAGTTTCTTTGTCTCTCAACGTATAGTTGAAAGTTACTACTTTGTTTTTTTCTACTTGTTGTGCCATAACTAAAATCTCCTTTATTATTTATTTAAATAAAGCACCCTATCAGGTACTAAGTGTTAAGAATTTCTTCTATTTTTATTTTTTTTCTGTTTTTTAAAGAAGTGTATAAATATATTTCATTTTCCTCTTTTTCAAGTCCTATCACTATAACATTTTTAAAACCATTTTTAAAGGCAAACTCTATTGATTGTTTACTATCTCTTTTTACTACATCTCTGGCAACACTGTAGCCTTTCCTTCTTAAATGAGAAGCTATTTTATAAGCAGTTTTTTTGTCTTTAGTCGTGTCTATAATAAAAAAGTCTTTTCCTCTTTCTGTTTTTAGTAAATCTTTATCCTTCATATACTCATACAGGTTAAAAACATCAAATGCAAACCCAGTTGCCGGAATATTTCCATTATACTTACTAAGTAGATTGTCGTATCTTCCCCCTATACCTATTGGTTTTTTGAAGTCCTTTATAAAGATTTCAAATATGAGGCCTGTATAATAATCAAATTCTTTTGGCTCTCCTAAGTCAAATACTATCCTGTCTTCAAGAGAGTAGGCTTTTAAAATTTCGTAAATCTGTTTTAAGTTTTTAAGAGGTTCCGATATTTCTTTAAATTCCTGATACTCATCTATTAATCTATCTATTAAAGATATATCGCCTTGGAGCTTAGGAATTTTAGTTATAAAATCATATATTTTTTCAGGAACATCAAACTTTGAAGTAAGAGCTTTAATATTAAAAAACTCCTTTTTTCTTATAGAAAGCATCAATTTATCAAAATTTTCTTGATTTAAATTTAGAATTTCTTTTAAGTTATAGAACAGTTTCACATTGTTTAAATCTATCTGGAAATCTTTTATTCCAAGGTCTTTTAAAGAGTTTATTGCAACAGCGATAATTTCAGCATCTGCTTCCAGCGAATTTGAACCTATAAGTTCTATACCTATCTGTCTTTTATTCCATATATTTTCTGCTTTTGGAACTATATATCTGAAAACATCATTGTTATAAAAGAGTCTTATAGGGAAATCTTTTTCTTTGAGTGAAGCCACATATCTGGCAACCTGTGCTGTAAAATCTGCTCGTAGAACTAATATTTCCCCTTCATATCTATCTACAAATCTGAATGTTTGATTTTTTAAAGTTTTACCTATAGCTTTTTTATGGACATCGTAGTATTCAAAGTAAGGTAATGTTATTTTTTCATAACCCCAGAGTTTGAAAATTTTAGATATATGCTCTTCTATATTCTCAATATCAGACGTTTCTTTTGGTGATAAGACTTTAACGCCCTTTGGAATCCCTATGTTCACTGTTCTTTCTCTTTTAGTTTTTTAATTTTGTAAAAGGTCGGGATAACCATAACACCAATTCCTATAACTAAAAGCCCAATTTCTATAATTAACGTTTTATCCATTTTAAAGTGCGTCTAAAGATGGTATAAAAAGTTCTTCTAAAAAGTATGTATTATTAAGTTTATATAAAATAGGTCTTACCTCATCATAGTCTAATATTGAGTATGACGCATTATCACACCCAAAGGACCAAAACTTGCTTAGAGGTATATCTAATCCTGCTACAAATGAAGCTCTTATTGGAACTGTATGGGAAACTGCTATAACTGTTTCTCCATCGTGTCTTTCAAGCATCTTTTTCTGGAAATTTTTTACCCTGTTGTAAACGTCTTCTAAAGACTCACCACCAGGGAACTTTACAGAGTGGGGCTTGTAAATCCAATCATTGAACATATCAGGATACTTTTCTTTGACCTCTTCAACAAGCATTCCAGACCATTCTCCATGGTCTATCTCTATAATGTCCTCATCTACATTTATAGGAAGGTTAAGCTCTTTACTTATGTACTGAGCTGTCATATAGGTTCTTTTTAAAGGGCTACTGTAAAGGGCTGAAGGATTGTATTTTTTTAGTGCTTTTGCAAGTCTTTGGGCCTGTTTATGACCTCTTTCAGATAACTCTGGGTCTAACTTACCCTGATATCTTCCTATTGGGTTCCATAGACTTTCAGCGTGTCTTACATAAATAATCCTTACAGCCAATATCCTACCTCTACATCTGTATCTATTCTTATCAGTATAGTACTTATTTTACCTTAAAATAAAAAATTTGTAGTAGTTTTTGTTAAATCTTTGTCTGATATAATAAAATTCTTAAATTAAAATGAGAATGGAGGATTAGATGTTAATAAAAGAGAGATTATTTACTCCTGGGCCTGTTCCTTTACCTCCGCAAGTGATAAAAGCTTTAGGACAACAGATAATTCACCATAGAACCCCTGAATTTACAAATATATTTTTGCAGGTAAGGGAAAAACTTCAAAAGCTATTAAAAACAGAAAGAGATGTTTTAATGTTTTCCTCTTCAGGAACAGGGGCAATGGAGGCTTCTGTGGCCAATTTCTTCAGTGAAGAAGACACTGTTCTGGTTATAAACGCAGGAAAGTTTGGTCAAAGATGGAAAGAAATAGCAAAAAGGTATAACCTTAAAGTTATAGATTATGAAATTCCATGGGGAAAAACCTATGATAAAGACAAAATCTTAGAAATATTTGGAAAATATCCCGAAATAAAAGGGGTTTTAATGCAGCAGTCCGAAACATCAACAACAACTTATCACGATGTGAAATTTATAGCTGAAAAAGCCAATGAAATGTTAGAAGACTGTCTGATTGTAGTTGATGGAATAACATCAGTAGGCGTATACGAGGTATATCCAGAAGAGGAAGGAATAGACGTTCTTATAACAGGTTCTCAAAAAGCCTTAATGCTTCCTCCTGGTCTTTCTATTTTGTATTACAGTGAAAAAGCCCAAAAAAGATTAGAAAGTTCAAATCTTCCAAAGTACTATTTTGATGTTAAAGCTGAGAGTAAAAAACAGGCTAAAGGTCAGACTGCTTATACTCCTGCTATAAGTTTAATAATTGCTTTAAATGAAAGTTTAAATATGATTTTAAATGAAGGTATAAAAAATCTTGCAAAGAGACATGAAATTATGGCAAGAGCTACAAGAGAAGCAGTTAAGGAAATAGGGTTAACATTGCTATCAGAAAGTCCTTCAAATTCTGCAACAGGTGTGTATGCTCCTGCTGGAATAAATGCCGATGATTTACGAAAAGAGCTTTTAAAAATAGGATTTAGAGTTGCTGGAGGGCAGGATCATTTAAAAGGAAAAATCTTTAGAATTGCCCATATGGGTTATTTTGACTTTATGGATGTAGTTCAGATAATTGCCGGACTTGAATTAGCTCTTCAAAAAATAGGCTTTCCTGTAGAATTAGGGAAAGGCGTTTCTAAGGCTCAGCAAATAGTGATGGAGGGATTACAGTGATAGGAGTTATAGGTGGAAGTGGTCTGTATGATATAGATGGCCTTAAATTTGTAGAAGAAATAGAAATTGAGACCCCATGGGGTAAACCTTCCGACAAGTATATAATAACTGAATATAAAAATAGTAAAGTGGTTTTTCTTCCACGACATGGAAGAGGTCACCTTTATCCTCCTCATCTTATCAATTACAGAGCTAATATCTGGGGATTTAGAAAGCTTGGAGTAGATAAAATTTTATCAATCAACGCTGTAGGAGGAATAAATCCTCTTCTTTTTCCTGGAGATTTTGTCATATCAAGTCAGTTTTTAGATTTTACTAAAACACGGCCTTCAACTTATTTCGAAGGAATATATACAAAGGTTGATGTCGAAGATAATAAAGATGACCTTGTGAGCATCTATTTAAAGAATAAAAGTGTAGTCCATATTGATGTTTCGGAACCGTTCTGTCCTGTGTTGACTGAGGCAATGGAAGAAAGTTTAAAGCTTTTAAAATTTAGATTTCACAAAAATGCAACATATGCAGTCACAGAGGGGCCCCGACTTGAAACTGCTGCAGAAATAAAAGCACTTTCCAGTTTAGGAGCGGATATTGTTGGTATGACACTTGTGCCTGAAGTTGTACTTGCAAAAGAGTTGCAGATGCATTTTATTTCCTTGAGTGTTGTAACAAACCTTGCTGCTGGAATAAAGGGAGAAAAACTTACATCTGATGAAGTAATTCAAATGATGTCGCAAAAAAATGAAGACATAAAAAAAGTTATTCTGACTTTTGTTGAAAACCTTCCCACCCAGTACAACTGTAATTGTGCTTCCAGTTTAGAAGGAGCTGCTATTTAGCTCCTCTCTTAGATTTAATTGCTATTTTGTAGTAAGATGACATCCTCAGGCATTGGCTTGGGTCTGTCCAGCCCTACGTTTTTTATAGTGAATTAATATCCACTATGCCAATTTTTTATCTGTTCTTCAGCAGGGATATTATTTTGTTTTGTATATCTTTTCTTCTGTTATATATCTTCTGATGTTCTCTTTGTATTAACTGCTTTGTTTTTTGATAGTTCTTGCTTCCTTCCTTCTGATGGGATGATTTTTGTTGTAGTCTTTTTTAAGCTTTTTTTAAAGCGGTTGCAGTCATTTTGAAAACCTCTACAATAATTATAGCGATTCTGACATTCTTTCTGTAAAATATTACTTAAAAGATTTTGGAGGATTAGATGAAATTTGGAGTTGCTGTTTATCCCGGTTCAAACTGTGATTATGATACATACAGAGTAATTAGAGATGTTTTAAAAGAAGAAGTTGAATTTATAGACTATAGACAAACTGACTTAAAAGGGTTTGATTGTATAGTATTACCTGGTGGATTTTCATTTGGAGATTACTTAAGACCTGGAGCTTTAGCTTCACATACACCATTAACCAGTGCAGTTAAAGAGTTTGCAGAAAAAGGAGGTCTTGTAATTGGAATATGTAATGGTTTTCAGATATTAACAGAAGCTCATCTTTTACCGGGGGCACTATTACCTAATATTCATGGGAAATTTGTATGTAAACACCAGTACTTAAAAGTTGAAAATAATGAAACTCCTTTTACAAATCAATGTAAAAAGGGTCAGGTATTAAAAATACCAATAGCTCACCATGATGGAAACTACTTTGTAGACGAAAATAGTTTAAAAGAATTAGAAGATAATCAGCAGATAATACTGAGATATTGCGATAAAAGTGGAAATATAACGACAGAAGCAAATCCCAATGGTTCTATTGCAAATATAGCTGGAGTGTGTAATAAAAATAAAAATGTATTTGGTCTAATGCCACACCCAGAAAGGGCAGCAGAAAGTATACTTGGAACTGAAGATGGGATATACATTTTAAAATCTATCCTAAATGCTAATTAAAAAGATTTTTTATTTCCTTTTCTATTTGCTTTTCAGACGCCCTTCCTATAAGTATTTTTTTTACTTCTAAATTTTTATCAACAAAGTATGTTATTGGAACGCCAAAAATCTTGAACTTATAAGCAGTCATTTTATCACCAATTAAAACTGGGATTTCAAATCCCCATTTTTTCTTTCTGTCCTGTATTTTACCAATGTCATCTGAATCGATAATAATTGCATAAAAATTTATTTTGTTTTTATATTTTTTGTAAAACTTATTAAAAATTGGAAGCTCTTTTTTACAGCTTGAACAGTTAATACCCCAAAAAATTAAAACAGAAGGCTTACCTTTAAGGGATTTTTGAGAAATTATATTTCCATTTTCGTCTTTCAGCAAAAACTTAGGAATAGTTTTACTATAAGAAGGTGAAATTAATATCATAATTAGGAAAACAGTAAGCATTGCCAGTTTTCGTATCATATCTACAACCTTTTAACTTTGTTATAATCTTCTATAATACTACAATCAATATGAGAAATTTGTATGAGTAATATAAGAAAAAATTTAGAAGATATAGAGTATCAATTCCTACATGAAAAAGCAACAAAAAGCAGAGAAGCCGAAAGGGAAATTGAGGAAAAAGAGTGTGATTTTAGAACTAAATTTCAAAGAGATAGAGATAGAATATTACACTCTAAATCCTTCAGAAGACTAAAACATAAAACACAAGTATTCTTACTTCCTGAAGGTGACCATTACCGAACCAGAATGACTCACACATTAGAAGTTGCTCAAATAGCAAGGACTATAGCAAAAGCTTTAAGATTAAATGAAGATTTAACTGAAGCCATAGCACTTGGTCATGACTTAGGACACACCCCTTTTGGACATGCAGGAGAATTCCTCTTAAAAGAAAATAGAAGCTATCACCATGCAAAACACAGCCTTAGAGTAGTTGAAAGATTAGAAAATGAAGGGAAAGGTTTAAATCTAACCTACGAAGTTAAAGATGGTATTCTGAAGCATAGTAAGGGAAAATCTCCTCTAATTAATGTTTCTAACATGCCTGAAACTTTAGAAGGAGAAATCGTGAGAATTGCAGATAAAATAGCTTATATAAACCACGACTTAGAAGATGCTGTAAGAGCAGGAATAGTTTCTTATTTAGATATTCCAAAAGAAATAACTAAAATTTTAGGGTCTTCAAAATCGGAAAGGATAAAAACTCTGGTAGAAAATGTAATTAAAACAACTATCGATAATAATTACTCCCATATATTAATGGAAGAAAATATATATAAAACTATGTATAAACTTAGAGACTGGTTGTTTGAAAACGTATATTTGGCAGAGCCTGTAGCCACAGAACTAGAGAAAGGAAAAGGTATACTTAAAACACTTTACGAGTACTATCTCACTCATTATGAAGAAATACCATTTTATGAAAAATACTATAAAATGTGGGGATACTATGACCCCAAACAGGCAACAGTAGATTATATAGCTGGTATGACAGATAGATTTGCTATCAAAACATATGAAAAAATCTTTATTCCAAAAGGCTGGTATGTTATTTAATAGGAAATTTCAAAAAAGTTTAGTATACTTATTTGGATTTCATTTTATACTTTTAATTATAAGAGTTTTATACGTTTTATTTAGAGATATTGACCTATCTACAGAAGAAGCTCAGTACTGGCTGTGGTCAAAGCATCTTGACTGGTCTTATTATTCAAAACCGCCGTTAATAGCATATCTTAATGCAATATCTACTTCTATATTAGGAGATACTGAAATAGGAGTAAGAATAAATGCAATCATAATAGGATTTTTTATAGCAATTTTTACATATTTTTTTACAAAAATCTTATTTAAAGATGAAAAAATAGCGATTTTATCTTCTATTTTTATATATTTTTTCCTTCCATATGATTTAGCATCTATCTTATTTTTAACGGATTCTCCTTTTTCTTTATTCTGGGTTCTTACATTAATTTCCTTTTATTTGGCATTTAATAAAAATAGGCCTAAATATTGGATATTAACTGGTGTTTTTGCAGGCCTTGGATTTTTATCCAAGTTTTTAACACTTTTGTTTTATCCACTGGCTTTTCTTTTCTTATTGTTTTACAGGAAAAGCCTTATAAAGGAAAAGTGGTTTTATATTTCTTTTCTCATTTTTATACTTTTTACTATTCCTATAATGATATGGAATATTCAACACGACTTTATAACCCTAAAACATATTGAAAAGCTTGCAGGTTTTGCTCATTCCTCTTCCAGTAGTAAACCTTTTTTCAATTTTAAATATCTTGGAGATTATATACTGGGTCAAATAGGGTTTGGGTTTGGTTTTTTGTTTCCATTTGTTTTATATGCAGTTTTTAAAGCTACTAAAGAAAAGAAAGTTAAATTTAAATATCTAATTTGGTTTCCTTTATTTGTATTTTTGCTCTTTCTTTTTATATCTTTAAAGAAAAGAGTTTATGTGAACTGGCCAGTCTTTTCTTATTTCACATTGTATATATTAACGCTATTTTTCATATATAAAAGAAAGCTCTACAAACTAGTCATTCCATTTTTGGCTTTAAATTTAATAGCTATTGTAATTACGTTTTATACACCTTTACTGGATAAAGTTGGCTTAACTAATTTATTACCTCCAGAAAAAGACCCAACTAAAAGACTGGTAGGTTGGGAAGGTCTTGGGAACTTTGTCTCAGATAAGATAAAACAACTGAAAACTGATAAGTATTTTGTTTTTTCAGATAGCTATCATATAGCTTCAGAACTTGCATTTTATATAAGACCATTTACACAGACTTATTGCATAAATACTGGAAGAAGAATGAACCAATTTGATTTATGGCCAGGTATATCTCAATTTGAGAACCAGGGGTATTACGGTATATATGTTACTGGAGGTAATATCCAGCCAATAGTTCTAAAAGGCTTTGACCAGTTAATAACAAAGTATACATATAAGGTAAAATATAGGGGTAAGGTGGTTAACGTATTTTACATATATGTATTAAAAAATCTAAAACATATATATCAAATTAAGCCTAAAACATACTGAGGTTTGTGGTGAAGAGAGTAATTATAACTCTTTTGACATTTGGATTTTTAGCCTTAATATCGGGAAGTTTTAATTATAGATTTAGAGGAGAAGAACCTCGTAGAGCAGTAATAGCATATGAAATGAATTACTTTAATAATTTCTACCAGCCCACTTTTCTTGGAGAAAACTACTATAGAAAACCTCCACTGTTTAACTGGCTTATAATCTTAAGCTCTAAATTTTCTGGATGGGGGATTCATACAGGGAGGATAGTTAGTATAACTTTTACTTTTTTAACTACAATGCTCCTTATTTATTTTTCTTTTCGATTTATATTCAGGAATATAGACCTATCTTTAATATCAGGACTTATATTCTTAAGTTTTTTAGATATTTCTTTCTGGTATGGTTTCTTAGCAGAAATAGATATTACTTTAACTTTTTTTGTCTTTCTGACAATAACCATTTTAATGCTTTCTTTCGAAAAAAAGTCATATGTATTGCTAACATTATCTGGTGTCTTAACTGGACTTTCCTTTTTATTAAAAGGTTTTCCTTCATATGTGTTTTTTTCTATAAGCTACGCTGTGCTGGCTATTTGGCACTACTTTTTTTATAAAAATAGAAATATTGGATTCTTCATCTACGGCCTTGTTATTTCCCTCTTATTTTCTCTACTTCCCATTATTCTATGGCTATATCATTTAAATGAGCCAGTTTTATATCTAAAAACTCTGTGGGATGAAAGTTTTAATAGAGTAAAAGAATCTAAAAATATAATTCATCTTGTTAGTCATGTGCTTTTTTACCCTTTACTTAATATAAAACAAACTCTACTGGTAAGTTTACTTGTATTAGTAATATCTCTCAAGGAGAAAAAAGTTGTATTTCAAAATGTACCATCTAAAATTAAATTAATAGGATTACTGTTTTTAGCCAATTATCTACCTTATCTTATATCTGCATCCAGCGGAAGATATATATTACCGATACTGCCTTTATTAGCAGTTATCTTTACTTACATAATATATAAAACTAAAACTTTTAGAGCTATAATAATTATCATTTTTCTTGTTTTTACAATTAGACTTTTAGCTGGAGTTTTTTATTTTCCTTATGAAACTGCTAAAAAAGGAAAATGTAGATTCATTGCTCAAACAATACTTTCAAAAATAACCATTGAAAATAATACTGCAACAAATTGTAAGGAACATAAAGGTCTTATTTTTTTCTTAGATACTTTATCCAACAATATAGTGCTTTCTGAAAATAAACTCAAAAATTGGAAATACTTTATAAGTTGTAATAAGAAAAAAGAAGGGTTTAAGCTAATAGATAGAATAAAATTTAAAAATACTATTATTTATCTTTATGCTAAATAGATATTTTTTGTTGAAGTTCTTCATATTTTAACTGCTCAATAAGCAGAAGAGTTTTATAATATGCTTCAAATAGATGAATTTTTTCTATACTATTTTGGGTCCTTTCTAAGAGTTTCATATAGGTTAAGCTTAGTTTTTCCAACTTGGTAGATATCTCATATTTTTCCATCTTTGCATCCTTTTTGAAATTTAATCTCAATTTCAAAATGGTAAAAAAGAAAGAGTGGAAAATTTATGAGATAAATCATGAATAATATTGACAGCATTAATATCAAAAACTACATTAAAAAGAAAAAGGAGATTAAAGGAATGATAAAGTCTTACGCAGAAAAATTTTACTACCTTATGAAACTGGGTAGGGAGTTTGAGCTAAGAGCAAAAGAAGAATATATGAAAGGAAATATAAGTGGTTTTTTACACCTTGCTATCGGGGAAGAAGCCACACATGTAGGAGCTATGCTTGGTTTTGGAAAAGGAGATTTTTTTGTTCATTATAGAGAGCACGTATATGCACTTGCCAGAGGAATGTCTCCTAAAGAGCTGATGGCTGAATTATTTGGCAAAAAAACAGGTGTATCTAAAGGAAAAGGTGGATCAATGCATCTTTACAGTTCTAAGTTTAATTTTTATGGAGGAAATGCTATAGTTGGAGCCCAAATACCACATGCTGTTGGTGCTGCATATGCCAGAAAGTACTTAGGACATATGGAAGGAGTTATGGTAGCTTTTGGAGATGGTGCTACCAATGCAGGTAATTTTTATGAATCTTTAAACTTAGCTGCCGTTTATAAAGTACCACTGCTATTTTTATGTGAAAATAACTACTATGCAATTGGAACACGAATAGATAGAGTATCTGCCTTCAAAGATCTTTATCTTAAAGCAAAAGATTATATGCCTGCTATTCAGGTCGACGGTATGGATGTTTTTGCTGTTTTTGAAGCTGTTTCAAAGGCAAAAGAGTATATAGAAACAGAAGGAAAGCCATTTTTTATAGAAGCTTTAACGTACAGATATGAACCCCACTCAATGAGTGACAGTGGAGATTATCGCTCACCGCGAGAGTTAAAAATAGCCAAAGATAGAGACCCTATACAGAAATTAATAGATAGAGGGTTGGAAGAAGGTTTTTTAACTGAAGAATACATAAAAAGCGTGGATGAAAAAGTTCAACAGGAGATAGAAGAAGCTGTAGAGTTTGCTCTAAACTCACCTGAACCAGATATGGATGAATTATACAAAGACGTTTATTGTGAGGTGTGTGAAAATGTTATATCGTGAAGCATTAAAAAAAGCAATGGATGAACTAATGGAAAAAGATGAGACAGTTGTAATCCTTGGCGAAGATGTAGGATTTTATGGAGGAAATTATAGGGTAACAGAAGGACTGTATGCTAAATATGGAGAAAAAAGAGCTATAGATACTCCCATTGCCGAAAACTCTATAGTTGGGAATGCAGTAGGTATGGCAATAGGAGGTCTAAGACCTGTTGCAGAAATTATGACTGTCAATTTCTCCTTGCTGGCATATGACCAGATAGTAAACCAGGCTGCAAAAATCAGGTATATGAGTGGTGGAGATGTTGCTGTACCAATAACAGTTAGAATGCCTCAAGGGGTTGCTAATCAGCTTGCAGCTCAACACTCTCAGTCTTTTGAAAGAATATACGCATCAGTACCAGGACTCAGAGTTTTCACTGCATCAGATAGTACCAGTGCTTATTATGGGCTAAAGCAGGCTATACTGTTGGATGACCCAGTAATATTTTTAGAACACGAGCTACTATATGCAAAAGATTTTGACTTTGTAGAGATGAAAGATTTTGATGTAAGAAAACAGAGAATTATAAAAGAAGGAAATGATATTACCTTAGTATCCTATTTAAAAATGCTCCATGATAGTCTGGAAGCAATTGAAGAAGTAGAAAATGCTTTAGGAATTAGTGTTGAAGTTATAGAATTAACATCTTTAAATCCATTAAACCTTGAAAAGGTTTTTGAATCAGTAAAGAAAACAAAAAAATTTGTTATCGTAACAGAAGAACCTAAAACAGGAAGTTTTGCAAACGAAATAATAACCAGAGTTATTGAAAATAACTTTTATGACCTTGATGCTCCACCTTTAAAAATCTGCGGTGAAGATGTACCAACACCTTACAACAGAAAACTGGAACTTGCTTCTATACCAACGCCTGATAAAATAGCAAAAAAAATAATTCAATGGGGAAAAGAAAATGGAATATAAAATCACAATGCCTAAATTAACAGATACTATGGAAAGCGGGCTTATTGTTCGCTGGTTAAAAAAAGAAGGTGATTATGTAGAAAGAAATGAACCAATAGTAGAAATAGAAACTGAAAAAGCAATTCAAGAGGTTCCATCTTTTAAAAGTGGTATTTTAAAGAAAATATTAGTCCCTGAAGGAGAAGAAGTAGAGGTAGGTAAACCAATTGCAATTTTAGAAGTTAAAAGCAGTGAAAAAGTACAACAACAAACAACAACACAGCCTATGCCAGAACATAAAGAGCAAGTAGTAAAAAAAGAACAACATGAAGAGGAAGAAAAAAAAGAGAAAAAAGAAGAAAAAAAGCAACCACAAGTAAAAGTTAAAGAAGGACTTGCCTCTCCACTTGCTAAAAAATTAGCAGCAGAACTTGGAATAGATTTAAAAAAGCTTCAAGAAAAAGGAGAAATTCCTTCTCCAGCACATGAAGAAGATATATTATCTTATTTTTATGGAAAATTTTTCACTTCAGATGCACTTGAAATCGCAAAAGAATATGAAGTTTCTCTTAAAGATGCTGTAAAGCATTTAGGAGAAAATATAACAAAGGAAAAACTTTTAAAATATTTAAAGGAAAAAAGTGCTTATAAGATAGTGCCTGTATCACAAATACAAAAAAGACTTATAGAACACCTATCAAAATCGACGCAAGTACCTACATATCGTATATATGAGACATTTGATACTAAATATATAGACCACTCAGGAGAGTATACTTTAACAGCATGGATTGTAAAAATAATTGGAGATGTTATGCAAAATCACTACAGAACAAGAATATACTATAATAACGGAAACTACAAAGTGTATATATCCAGTAATATAGCCATCGCAGTTGCAGTGGATGAAGAACTGTTTTCACCTGTTATAAAAAACGTATCTGAAAAAAGTCTAAAACAGATACAAGAAGAGATAAATCAAATAAAAGAGAAGGCAAAAAACAAAAGATTTGAACCATCTGACTTTGAAGATGGAACATTTGCAGTATCAAATCTTGGGATGTTTGGAATAAGTATGTTTGACGCAATTGTGCCTTATAACTACAGCGGTATATCAGCAGTAGGAGCAGAAGAAAAGAAAAAAATTAAAATAACAACAACCTTTGACCATAGGATAATAAATGGAAAAGAAGCGGCTTTATTTATAAAAGAATTAAAAGAAAAGTTCAAAGATAAGTCTTATATCGAAGGTTTGATTAAATGAAAAAGTATATACTGATTTTACTTGCCCTATTTAGTCTTGTAATAGTTTTATTTTTTATATACAGAATGTTTTTTTCTCCAGAAAGAATAAATATCATAGGCAGAACTATAGAAACAACCTTTGGCTTTAAAAATGGAGTTGTTGAGTTTTACAGTTGTGGAAAACTGGTAAAACGGTTTTTAAAAGTAGAAAAACTAACTACTGCAAAAGGTACCTATGAAAAACAGACACGGCCTTATAGATTTGGCTACGGATATATAGATGAAAATCTCAATGGAGTACTTGATAAAAAAGAAAAAGAAAAAGGAAAAAGCTATTTTGAAATACCATCTTATGGAGATTACATTTACTATGATGCAAAAGTAATTCCAGAAAAGTAGAACTTCAGTGTAAAATATTAATTTATTACTAAGAAAAAAATTGGGATTAAAATGCCGTATAGACTTTATCAAGAAGAAAAACAAAAGGCCGTAAATGTTTTAAATGATATAAAAGTAAAACTTTACGAGCGAGG
The DNA here is from genome assembly GCA_964516095.1 of uncultured Aquificales bacterium. Taxonomy (GTDB): domain Bacteria; phylum Aquificota; class Aquificia; order Aquificales; family Hydrogenothermaceae; genus Hydrogenothermus. The sequence continues at coordinate 8,550 of CAZEYS010000007.1, read as the reverse complement.
ATGGTTTCCAGCCACAAGTGGAAATCTTTCTTACAAACTACATGATAATCCTCTTTATTTTGCAATAACAAGTAGTGGGAAAGACAAAGGAATTGTTACCCATGAAGATGTAATTTTTGTGGATAAAGATGCTGTTCCCATTGAAAAAACCAAACAAAAACCATCTGCAGAAACAAAAATTCACTCTCAAATCTATCAAAAAACTGATGCTGGAATGGTTATACATATACATACTGTAAATAACAATTTTGTATCTTCTGTTTATTTCGAAGAAGGATATGTACCATTAAAAGATATGGAAATGATAAAAGCATTAGATATATGGAAAGAAGATGCTTTTGTTAAAATTCCAATTATAGAAAATTACTTTGACCTTAATAAACTTGCTGAAGAGGCTGGCAAAGCAATAAATCCAGAAGTTCCAGGACTTCTCATAAAGAACCATGGTATATATGCATGGGGAAAAAACGAATTTGAAGCAAAAAGACACGTTGAGGCTTTCGAATTTATGTTTGAATATATGAAAGATATGATTTTATTTAAAGGAAGTAAAGATATTTTTTAGGAGGTTAAACACATGCCTAAATTGGTTTTTAAAAGTAGTGGTAAAACACTGGAAAATCCAGATGAGATAAAAGAGTTTTTGGCTAAATATGGAGTTTTATACGATAGATGGGGAGTAGATAGATTAGACAAAAATCTGATAGAAAACTATGATTTAACAGAAGAAGAACAACAAGCTATTATAGACGCTTACAGAGAAGAACTTGAAAAGTTAAAAAAAGAAAAAGGATACATAACTGAAGATATTGTAGTTTTACATGAAAAAACACCTAATTTAGAAAATTTACTTGAAAAATTTAAAAAAGAACACCATCATACCGATGATGAAGTTAGATTTGTTGTCCACGGAAGTGGAGTATTTCCATTAAAACTTGATGGAGAAGTTGTGGAAGTATGGGTAGAAGCAGGAGACCTTATTGTTGTCCCAGCAGGAACAAGGCACTGGTTTGAACTTGATGAAAACAGAAAAATAAAATGTATTAGAGTATTTAAAACGCCAGCTGGCTGGGAAGCAATATACGACGAAAACAATAAAGCAACTATGAACGATTAGAAGGAGGGAACCTTGTCTATTTTAGAAGGGAAAAAGGCACTGATTTTAGGGATAGCAAACAAAAGAAGTATAGCCTACGGCATAGCCAAAGTCTTCAAAGAAAATGGGGCTAAAATAGGCATTAACTATCTAAATGAAAAGTTTCAAAAAAAATTAGAGCCTATAGCACAAGAGTTAGAAGCAGAGATATTTTATAAACTTGACGTCTCTTCTGACGAAGAAATAGAGGCTTTTTATCAAAAAGTAAAAGAAATATGGGGTAGTGTAGATATAATTGTTCACTCCATAGCTTATGCAAATAAAGAATTTTTAAAAGATTATTACTATAGAGTTGATAGAAAATCGTTCTTACAGGCAATGGATATAAGTGTTTACTCATTTACTGCTATTGCAAGACAATTTTTACCTATAATAAACGAAAATGGAAGTTTATTAACTCTTTCGTATTATGGAGCCGAAAAAGTAATATACAATTATAATGTTATGGGAGTTGCTAAAGCTGCCCTTGAAGCATCTGTAAAATACTTAGCCAGAGATCTTGGAGAACTGAAAAAAATAAGAGTGAATGCAATATCTGCTGGACCTATAAAAACCCTCGCTGCAGCAGGAATAGATCAGTTTTCATCCATTCAAAAAATATCTGCTGAAAGAGCACCTTTAAAAAGGTCTGTAACAATAGAAGAAGTAGGAAATGCTGCACTGTTTTTATGTTCTGATTTAGGAAGTGGTATAACCGGCGAAATTCTCCATGTAGATGCAGGTTATAATGTAATTGGTATGTGAAAAATTTTTTAACTTACATATATTCCTTGTATAGCTATATCTGTTTTTGGAGGATTTAAATATATGAGTGTAGAAGTAGAAAACACTAAAGAATTAGAAGCTAAAAAGAAGGCTTTAGAAACAGCCCTTGCCCAGATTGAAAAGAAGTTCGGTAAGGGTTCTGTAATGACTTTTTCCTCAGACGCTGTCAAAAGCGTTGAGGCAATACCTTCTGGCTCGTTGTCTTTAGATATAGCAACAGGTGTAGGAGGTTTCCCACGCGGTAGAATTACAGAAGTATTTGGGGCCGAGAGTTCTGGAAAAACAACCCTTTCACTTCACCTTATTGCAGAAGCACAAAAAAGAGGAGGTAAAGCAGTCTTTATAGATGCTGAGCATGCATTTGACCCAAAATATGCGAAAGCCATAGGCGTTAATTTAGAGGATCTTATAATCTCACAACCTGACTATGGTGAACAAGCTTTAGAAATTGCAGAAACATTAATAAGAAGTGGAGTTATAGATGTTGTTGTCATAGACTCAGTTGCAGCCCTTGTTCCAAAAGCTGAACTGGAAGGTGACATAGAAGATGCAAGTATAGGCTTACACGCAAGATTGATGTCTAAGGCAATGAGAGTTTTAAAAGGTGCTGTAAATAAAAGCAATACAGCACTGGTTCTAATAAATCAAGTTAGAGAGAAAGTAGGTGTTATGTTTGGAAATCCAGAAACTACAACTGGAGGCCGAGCTATAAAATTCTTTGCCGATATGAGAATGGAAGTCAAAAAATCAGATATAAAAGATGGAAGCGAAAGAGTTGGAAGTAGAGTGAAAGTAAGAATAGTAAAAAACAAACTTGCTCCACCATTTAAAGAAGCAGAATTTGATGTGATATACGGAGAAGGAATTTCAAAAGAAGGAGAACTTATCGATTTAGGAGAGAAGTTTGGCATTATAAAGAAAAGTGGTGCATGGTACTCTTATGGAGATATCAAATTAGGTCAGGGTAAAGAAAAGGTAAGAGAAAGATTAAAAGAAGACAAAGAACTTGCCGAAGAAATTAGAAATAAAATTTTAGAGGCCATAAATAATGGTGGACATTGATGAAATTCTAAAAACAGCCGTACATAAAAAAGCTTCTGATATACATATAAAGGTGGGCCTTCCACCTTTTTTTAGAATAAACAAAAAGTTATATCCCCAAAATGAATTTGAAAGAATAACAACTGAACATATAAAAGCCTACATAAAGAAAGTCGTTGCTTCTGAAATTAAAATTACTGAACTATTTAAAAAAGGAGAAATAGATATTTCTTATTCAATTCCTGGCGTAAGCAGATTTAGGGTAAACGTTTATAAACAGAGAGGAACATTTGCATTTGCATTTAGAATATTAAAAACAAAAATCCCAACCATTGAAGAACTTCATCTTCCTGAAAAGCTTAAAGATATTGCACTGGAAAAAAGAGGTCTGGTATTAGTTACAGGTCCAACAGGTTCAGGTAAATCAACAACACTTGCATCAATGATAGATTATAGAAATGAAAAAGAAAGTGATGTAATTATAACAATTGAAGACCCTATTGAGTATGTTTTTAGAGATAAAAAATCGTATATAGTTCAAAGAGAAATTGGATTAGATACACAAACATTTTCTTCAGCTCTAAGGGCTGCACTGAGGGAAGATCCAGATGTTATATTAGTTGGAGAAATGAGAGATTTGGAAACGATAGAAACGGCAATTAGAGCTGCAGAAACAGGACATTTAGTATACTCTACCCTCCATACACAAAATGCCAAAGAAACAATAAATAGAATTATTGATATGTTCCCTTTAGAAGGACAAAACCAGATAAGAATACTACTTGCATCAACTCTAAAGGCAGTTATCTCTCAAAGATTAATACCCCGCAAAGATGGAAAAGGTGTGATACCTGCTGTTGAACTTCTTATTAACACAGGTGCAGTTTACGATGCAATACTTGATCCTGACAAATTCGAACTTATAGACAGTTTAATCGAAAAAGGGAAGGAACAGTATGGAATGCAAACATTTAACCAGTCTCTCCTTGAGCTTTATAATGAAGGATACATATCAAGAGAAGATGCACTATCTGGTTCGGACAATCCTGCAGACCTTGAACTTAAGATGAAAGGAATTTCCACTGAAACTAATTATGAAGACGGAATGAACTTTTATGGAAACTTTCAATAAGCCACCTATTGATTTATGACAAAAATTCCCTAATTTTTCTAAAATAATTCGATATAATTATGAATGGATTTTTATGTTTCTTACCTGGTAAGGAGGATTAGTATGAAACTTTTTTCCATAAAAGAAGCAAATAGCTTGCTTCCTCAAATAAAACTTATAGTAGATGAAATAAAAGAAAAAAGAAATAAGCTCTACTATGCTATAGATAAGTTTGAAGAAGAAAACGAAAGTAGAAAGGACAAACTAGAGCTTATGTTCTATAAAACAGAAATTGATATGTATAACAAAGAAATTAATGAACTTATAGAAATTATCGAGAGCTTTGGCGTAATGGTAAAAGGAATAGATCCTTTTTTAATAGACTTTCCAGCTGAATATAATGGAGAAAAGATACTCTTATGTTGGAAAGAAGACGAAGATAAAATTGAGTACTGGCATGGATTGTATGAAGGATTTGCAGGAAGAAAGCATATATCAGAAATAGAGGACCAGTTAAATAATGTTGATAATTTAAAAAAATAGCGTATAATAAAACCCAAAATAAAATAATTAAAGGCGGGAAGTATCAGCTTATCACTGATATATCTAATTAAAAATCCCTGGTTTTAATCTGGTATTTCCTCAAAATTACAGGAGGACATTTATGTCAAAATTTTCCCAATTACCAATTTCAAAAGAGGTACTATATTCCATTTCAAAGATGGGATACGAAAAACCTACAGAAGTTCAAGAAAAAACTATTCCAGTGGTTATGGATGGAAAAGATGTTATAGCACAAGCTCAGACTGGAACAGGTAAAACAGCTGCTTTTGGGATACCTATAGTCGATAAAGTGAATCCAAAAATCAAAAAGGTACAGGCACTTATTTTAGTACCTACAAGAGAATTAGCTATACAGGTAGCAAGAGAAATTAAAAATATAGGGCGAGGAAAAAAAGTTTTTGTGCTTGCTGTTTACGGAGGAAAATCAATTCACCATCAGATTAAATTTTTAAAAAAAGGAAACGACGTTATAGTTGTTGGAACCCCTGGGAGAGTTAAAGATTTAATAGATAGAGGATATTTAAAATTAGATGGAGTAAAGTACTTTGTTTTAGACGAAGCTGATAGAATGTTAGATATGGGATTTATTGAAGATATCGAGTATATAATGTCTAAATTACCAAAAGATAGACAAACTTTACTGTTTTCTGCCACCATGCCAGAAGAGATAAAAAAATTAGCTGAAAAATTCTTAAAAAAAGATTATGAAACCATAAAAATATCACCAAAGCAGATTACTGTTGACAGAATTAAGCAAACTGCTTATCGGGTAGATAGTAAAAACAAATTTTCAACCTTTATAGATATACTCAAAACTACAATGGGGAAAAAATCTATAGTTTTCACCCAGACAAAAGCTATGGCGGATGAAGTTGCAGATAAATTAAAAAAACAGGGTTTTAATGCTAATGCTATTCACGGTGATTATTCACAAAATAAAAGAGAAAAGGTTTTAAAAGATTTCAGAAGTGGAAAATTGGATATATTAGTTGCAACAGATGTGGCAGCCCGTGGCTTAGATATAAAAGGAGTAGAAACTGTATATAACTACGATATACCTAAAGAAGTAGAAAGCTATGTACATAGAATTGGAAGGACAGGTAGAGCTGGAAAGAATGGAATGGCTTTTTCAGTTTTCACTCCAGATGAGGATATGTTTTTCTATAGAATCTTAAAAAATACAAAAGCAGATATAAAGCTTATTAACAAAAGTGAAAAACCACTTAAAAAGTCAGATAAAAAAAGCAACAGTAGAAGAAAATTTATAAAAAGGTAAGAAGTATTTTTAAACCTTTTTTTACAACAAAGCAGAAGGGTACAGGACTTGGCCTTCCTATGGTCTATAAAATAATATTTAGCCATAAAGGAAATATCACTGTAGATAGCCAATATAGAAAAGGGACTAAATTTATTATAAAATTTAAAATTAATAACTAAAAACCAATATCCAAAACTTAAATGGAGGTATCAAATTGAAAAAACAGTGCAAAATACTAGCTCTACCTGGAGATGGAATTGGACCTGAAATAATGAAGGCTGCCATTGAAGTTTTAAAAGCTATAGAAAAAAAGTATGATGTTAATTTCGAAATCAAAGAAGGATTAATAGGAGGCTCAGCTATAGATGCCACAGGAGAACCTTTACCAGAGGAAACTTTAAAACTTGCAAAGGAATCTGATGCTGTTTTACTTGCTGCAGTTGGTGGCGAAAAGTGGGATAATTTGCCTACAGATAAAAGACCTGAAAAAGGACTTCTAAAAATAAGAAAAGAGCTTGACCTCTTTGCCAATTTAAGACCTGGAAAAGCCTATACAGCACTTTTAGATGCTTCCCCCTTAAAAGAAAATCTTATAAAAGGAGTAGACCTTTTAGTTATAAGAGAATTAACTGGTGGGATTTACTTTGGAGAACCAAGGGGTATAGAAGAGAGAAATGGTGAAAAAGTTGGATATAACACTATGATTTATTCAGAACATGAAATTGAAAGAATTGCAAGGCTTGCATTTGATGTTGCACGAAATAGAAGAAAAAAAGTTACTAGCGTAGACAAAGCAAACGTTCTGGAAGTTAGTGCTTTATGGAGGGAGGTTGTAAATAGAGTTTGGGCAGACTATCAAGATGTTGAACTTGAACATATGTATGTAGATAATGCTGCAATGCAGCTTGTAAGAAGACCTAAAGATTTTGATGTTATAGTTACAGGTAACCTTTTTGGTGATATAATTTCAGATGAAGCAGGGGCATTAACAGGTTCACTTGGAATGCTTCCTTCTGCATCTATAGGAGAAAGATACGCTTTATACGAACCTATACACGGTTCTGCACCAGATATAGCAGGTAAAGGAATTGCAAATCCAATTGCTATGATTTTATCTGCAGCAATGATGCTTGATCTGACATGTAAACTTTCAGAAGCAGCTAAAGATATTGAAAATGCTGTCGAAAAAACACTGGAAGATGGATATAGAACACCAGATATATGGCAGCCGGGAACTAAAAAAGTCAATACTGAGGAGATGACCAAAGCTATCATTGAACGGTTATAAACTTGAAAAGAATAGATAAAGAAATAGAAGAAGCTTTACAGTACGTATATAATTCATATTTAAATGATAGTATAAATTATGAAGCTTTTAAGTATTTTCCATTTAAAAAAGTTGAAAAGTATATTTTAGAAGGTTTTAAAAGTCTTACTGAAGGTGATAAATCAGCTGCAAGAAGAAATTTTTACAAAATAGGGGATTTCTTTTATAAAGAGGAAATTCCCTTTTCTTTTTTCTTTGATTTTATCAATAAAGTCAAATACATCCTTACTAAAGATAAAAATAAGAATTGCTCGGATATAATAGACCAAATAGAAGATTTAACAGAATTTGCTCAAAACACATTTTCATACGGATATCTTGTAAATCTGATAAAAGATGACAAAAACTGGATAAGAGATGAGCTTAGAGTTTTTAAAGGAAAAGATAAAATATCATTACTCTCATATTATATAAAAGACCATCTTATATGGCTAAATAAGCTATTAGAAGATATAAAAAAATTAAAGACAGAAGTATCTGTTGAGCTAAATCCAAACCGTTGCCGATTTGGACAAAAGTTAAATGTAGGTGAACTAAATCTAATAATAGACAGAAGATACCAAGAAAAACTAACATTTTTACATAATCTTATTCATAAATCTGCTTCAGAAATATATTTCTTTTTAGAGCACAGGAACTTTAAAAATCTACTTATTGAGTATATCAACTTAATCAAAAATGTAGGTAGATTAATTTCTACACTGGCCTTACTTTCTGCATCTTCAGCAGAAGATGAAGCCAATATAGACCCCCTTACTGGGCTTTTAAATAGGCGAAGTATGGAAGTTGTACTTCTTAATCAATTTGGAATATCTAAAATATCTGGTGTAGACTTTAGTATAGGTATAATTGATATTGATAATTTTAAAAGTATAAATGACACTTACGGCCATATTATAGGTGACTGTGTTTTACGACAAGTTGCAGATAGGATAAAAAATACCCTTAGAAAGTCGGATTTTGTATTCAGGTATGGAGGAGAAGAATTTTTAGTTTTACTCCCAGCAACTCCTAAAGACGTAGCAAAGTCTGTTTTTGAAAAAGTCAGAAAAGCAGTTAATGCAAAGCCTATATTCTGTAAAGAAAAAAGTTTACAAGTAAGTATAAGTATAGGAGAGGCTTCATTTTCTGAAAGCCCAGACTCACTTGAAAAATTAATAGAAATGGCAGATAAAAGATTATACAAAGCTAAAAAAACTGGAAAAAATAAAGTAGTGGTTTAAATTTTAGGTATGATTAAGTTTAATCAGTATTTAAAAAATAAATATGGTGGTAGAATTCAAAAAATATCAATAGATGCAGGTTTTACCTGTCCAAATAGAGATGGT
>CAZEYS010000006.1:0-40565 GCA_964516095.1 uncultured Aquificales bacterium | reverse complement strand
TGTCTTCTATCATATTTTTAACTTTTTCATACTCAGGGATATTACCTCTTATATTTTTAATCTCAAATTTAAGAGAAATCAGGTCAGCTTTAAAATTTTCTTCCGGGAATAATTGAATTCTCATAACCAGTGTGTCTATTTTTTTGTTTATCATATAAGAAGGAGAGTAATCACGTGCCTCATTCAAGAAAAATAAAGCAGACTGCAGGTATGTTTTTATCTCTTTAATATTTTTTCTTCTCAAATTTAGCAAAGAATAAGACTTTAATACTAGATTCATAGCTTTTAACGAGTACAGTTTTACATTAATTACTTGATTTTCAGTAATATTGTCATATGCAAAGCCCTTAGAAAAGCTTAAAAACACAGTAGTTATTAAAATAAGCAAAATCCGTTTCATCGTTTAATTAATTATAATTTTGATTGGATAGGTGAAATTTTAACATATATAATAATTTAAACATAGCTTATAAGGGAAATTAAAATGGATTATATTGAGTTTTTTGGACTAAAGGAAGACCCATTCAGAATTACACCAGATCCTGCTTACTTTTTTCCGTCAGCATCACACAGAAACGCTGAAAGGTTATTAAAATACTTTTTAGATTCAGGAGAAGGTTTCTGTGTACTGATAGGAGAACCAGGTACAGGAAAAACGACAGTAATAAGGAAGTTCTTAAGAGATATTGACGATATTGCAGATTATGCACTTATATTTTCTCCTCAACTTTCCCCTGATGAGTTTCTCAGAGCTGTGTTGAAAGATATTGGAGTAGACACAAGTACACAAAACAAAGAAGAACTTCTTAAAATGTTTGAAAAAATTCTTTTAGAAAAAGTAAAAAATGGGAAAAAATTCTTTATTATAGTTGATGAGGCTCAACTACTTCCAATAGAGACTCTTGAGGAATTAAGACTGCTTTCTAATTTAGAAACAGATAAAGAAAAACTTGTCCAGATTATCCTTAGTGGACAACCTGAATTAGATGAAAAGTTAAAAAAGCCAGTTTTACGACAGCTTTTACAGAGGATTACCAGTAAAGCTTACCTAACTCCATTGGATCTGGAAGATACACGAAAATATATATTCCATCGTATAATGAAAGCAGGTGAGGGAAATGTAAGATTTACCAATGGTGCTATTAAAAAAATATACAAATACAGTAAAGGTATACCAAGGCTAATTAATATTATAGCATCAAGGGCTTTAATGTCTGCATTTATGGAAAACTCTACTACAATAAAACCTAAAAATGTAGAAATCGCCATTGAGACTATAGACCCCCAAATACTGGAGGGAAAAGCAAAAAATAAACTTATTCTCTACCTGATAATTGCCTTTTTAATCTTATTAAATGTTATATTAATATTAATTATAATATTCAAACTAAAATAAACTTAAAGGATTGTTATGAAAATACGCAAAGCTAAGTATGTAAAAGGTGAGTTAAGAGTACCTTCGGATAAATCTATATCACACAGAAGTATAATTTTATCTTCCCTTGCAGAAGGTACATCTATTATTAAAAATTTTCTTAAAGCAGGTGATACCTTAACTACAGTCGACGTTTATAGAAATTTTGGAATTAAGATTGATGAATCAAAAGACTTATTTTTTGTCCATGGAAAAGGATTAAAAGGCTTGGAAGAACCAGAAGATATTTTATTTATGGGAAATTCAGGAACAACAACGAGACTTACTTTAGGTGTCATAGCAGGTCAATCAATATTTGCCGTTATGACTGGAGATGATTCTTTAAGACAAAGACCAATGAAAAGGGTACTTCTTCCTCTAAAAAATATGGGTGCCCATGTAGATGGAAGAGAAAAAGGTGATTATCTTCCTGTAGCAATAAGAGGTGGTTCTCTGAGAGGGATTGAATTTTTCAATGAAAAGGCCAGTGCACAAGTAAAATCTGCGATATTATTAGCAGGTTTGAATGCAAAAGGTAAGACAACAGTTATCGAACCTGTAATGTCACGTGATCATACAGAAAGAATGTTAAAAGCCATGGGAGCTAACATAAAAACAGAGTTTGATCAGGGAGGCTATAGAGTTCATCTACTTGATACACCAAAGCTAAATGCTATCGATATTGAAGTTCCTGCAGACCCGTCATCTGCAGCTTTCTTTGCAGCAGCAGCAGCTATTGTACCTAATTCAGAAATTCTATTAAAAGAAGTACTGGTTAATCCGACAAGAGATGGATTTTTTAGAAAGTTAAAGGAAATGGGTGCGGACATGGAATATATAAATCAAAGAGAGCAAGCAGGTGAACCAATTGCAGATATTTATGTAAAATATACACCTAATTTGAAAGGGATAAAAGTTGAGAAAAAGGAAGTTCCTTCAATGATAGATGAACTGCCACTTCTTGCTATAATTGCAACACAGGCAGAAGGGGAAACTATAATAACTGGAGCACAGGAACTACGGGTAAAAGAAAGTGATAGAATAAAAGCTGTAGTCGTAAATCTACGGGCATTAGGAGTAGAAGTTGAAGAACTACCAGATGGTTTAATAGTAAAAGGAAAGCAAAAAATTAAAGGCGGTATAGTAGACAGCTTTAATGATCATAGAATAGCCATGGGATTTAGTATCCTAGCTTTAGTTTCTGAGGAAGGTATAGAAATAAAAAACCCTGAATGTGTCTTTATTTCTTATCCACAATTTTTTGAACATCTCAAAAAGGTGACAGTGTTTGAATGATTGAGTATTACATAAACTACAAAAAGCCGTCTTTATATTCCTTTGAAAATGTAGATGTTGAGATAGGTTTTGGTAAAGGAGATTTTTTAGTAAAAAAAGCTGTAGAAAATCCAGAAAAAACATTTTTAGGTTTTGAAATTTCTCTTGTTTCCGTAAAAAATTTGTACAAAAAGATAAAAAAAAGCAGTATAACAAACATAAGGTATACAAAAGTCGATGCAGTGGTTGGTTTTCAAATTTTACTTAAAGACGAAACAGTTGATAACATTTATATAAATTATCCAGATCCTTTTCCTAAAAAAAGGGATTATAAAAGAAGAATAACCAGAGAGTATGCCCTTCAGACTTTTGCAAAGAAACTAAAAGTAGGAGGGAATATATACATAAGAACAGACCATGAAGACTTTTTCAATTTTACTATAGAAAATCTTAACAAATTTCAATGTTTTAGTTTTCAGTATGGGAAATTAAATGTAGAGCAACCTTTAACAAAATATGAAAAAAAATGGCTAAGTCAGGGAAAAAATCTATATTTTATAAATATCAAAAAGAAAAATTCTTATTTAAATCCTCTAGAATATGAATTTAAGGAGGTAAACTTGTATCCGCTTAAAGTAGAAAAAAAACCTATAAATTTAGATGAAATTGAAAATAGAGAGTTTAGAATAGATAAATTTACAGTTGTGAAATTTATGGAACATGCCCAAAAGAAAAACTCAATTTTGTTAGAGACCTTGCTTTCGGAAAATGGATTTTTACAAAAATTTTACGTCAGAATAAAGGAAAAGGATAAAGATTTAATTATAGATGTTTCACCCTTTAGTGATGTTTTATTAACGGAGGGTGTACAAAAAGTTATAAATCTTGTAGGAGAACAGCTATTTTCTTAACACAACCCATACATACAAATCACCTGTTTTAGGGTCAATCCATTCGTCTTTTACAATAATATTTTTTAAATATACATCTGCTTCTTGTTTAGATAAGCTTTTAAGATAACTTTTATAGATCTCAAAGCTATTTTTATCTATTTTTATCTTTTTTGTATATATCTTTGTGTTTACAATTAGTCTTATCTGTTTTGCCAAATTAGACTGGGCTATTATCACAGCAAGTCTTTTTTGCTGAGAATATCCACCTTTTACTTTCTTAGCTATACCAACTGCTCCTATGTACCCACCATAATTAGGGTTGTATACCCACACAGGGTAACCATTTTTGATAGGATATTTAGTTTTGACTTTATACTTTTTATCATTAGTTTTTTTCTTATCAGTACCAGGTAAAATAGCTTCTTTCTTGTTCTTCGGTAGAGTTAAATCTTTAGGAGATTTTTGACTTTCCTCTTCTAATTCCTTAAAATTTGCATTTGCAATATTTAAAACTTTTGATTTATTAACAATCTTTATTGGCGTACTTACTTTTGTAGAACAAGAAGTAATTGTCATGAAAACCAGCACAAAAATACTAATTATAATATGAACCATATTGTCCTCTCTAAAAAAATACTTTATATTAAGATATTAAAAAATGAACTTAAGCAAATCAATGAGAATACTAATAATTTTACTTGCCCTTGTAAGTATATCCTTCTCTAAAGAAAAATGTATAGAAAGTATAGGTGTAGGAGAAGCGCCTATTACAAAATATGTTTCATCTGCAAAAATGGAAGCTTATGCACGGGCCAAGTGGGATGCAGTTGAAAAAGCTCTGGGAACCCACGTTTTTGTAAAAGATGTAGTGGAAAACTTTAAGCTTTTAGATGAAGTTGTAACAAAAGATGTAAAAGGTTTTATCAAAAATCCTAAGATAATAGAAGAAAAAAGAGAAGGGAATACCCTTATTGTAAAGGTAAAAGGATGTGTTTATCCAGAAAAAGCAAAAAAAGCAATTGGTCTTATAACAAAGAATACTGTATTCAATGTAATTTTTCTCATTCAAGACAGAAGCTACCGTTATTCAGACGAAATGAACCCTATAACTACCAAACTCATAGATATATTCTCAAAACAAGGTTTTAAAGTTCAAGATTTAGCATCAATTAAAAGTTTAGATACATATGAAATAGAAAATGCCCTATATTACCGACGTTTTTTTAAACTTAGAAAACTATTAGAAAAAACTATAGCAGGTGTAACTATAATCGGAAAGGTAAACTTTATAAGAAAAATTAGAGAGGGACAGGATATAGGATATGGCTTTTCCCCATTTTCAATTATCTATGCACAGGCAAACTACTATGTTTTGATTAAAGATAAAGGAAAAATAAGGATTTTAGCATCAGGTAGCATGTCAGCAAAAGGAGTGGCTATAAATGAAGATATGGCAAAAGATAAGGCGTTAGAAGCTTTAGCAGATAAACTTGCAGAGGATATATATAAAAAGATATATAAATATCTATCATCTCATAGGAAAGTTGTGACAGTAGTTGTAGATGGAATTAAATCCTTGTCAGAAAATTTTGAAATAAAATCTAAAATTCAAAAACTGCCGTGGGTAAAATCAGTAAAAGATGTAGGAATCGGTAAATTTGAAGTGGAGTATTTAGATAATCCTGTTTATCTTGCTAATGCACTGGAAAGCTTGTATGGTTATAAGGTAGAAAAATTTTCACCACTACGTATAGTTATAAAGTATAAAAACTAAGGAGGATAAAGAATGAAAAAAGGATTGGTTATTTTACCGTTGATATTTACAATAGCAACAATAACATCATGTGGTAAAAAAGAAACACCAAAACCACAGGAAATCTCTAAAATTCAAAATCAAAAATGGGCTAATGAATTTGAAAATGCGCCAAGATGGGTGTTAAACCCACAAACGGAAGGAGTTCTTGCAGCTGTAGGTTCTGCAAAAATTGGAAAGGCTGGCATCCAGTTTGCACGAACTGAAGCTTTAGCCAATGCCAGAGATGAACTTGCAAGAATGATAAGTGTAAAAGTAAAAAATATGGTGAAAAATTTCACTCAACAAGTTGGAGTAGGAGATGAGCAAACTGTAGATAAAGTATCTGTTCAAGTTTCTAAACAAGTAGCATATCAGGTTTTAAATGGTTCAAGACAAAAAGATATGTGGATTTCCCCAAGTGGAACCCTTTATATTTTAGTTGTACTGGATCCTGAAATTGTCAAAGAAGCTGTAAAACAAGCAACTTTGTCAAGTTTTAAAAATGAAAAAGCTTTATGGCAGCAATTTCAAGCTAAAAAAGCTTATGAAGAATTAGATAGAGAAATACAAAAAGAATTCGGTAATAAATAAAAACTTTAAGGAGCTTTTTGCTCCTTCTGATCTTTTTTATATTTTTCATATTTTTTTAAAGCTTGTTTCAAAAACATTTTTAGATTTTTTTCTGTTACAGCACCTACTATATAGACCAATTTTTTTCCATCTGGTGTTATTATATAAGTTGTTGGAGTTCCTGGCACTGGAAATCTAACATAATTTTCATTACTACTGGTATATACTGGGAACTCTTTATCTGATAAATCATTTCTATCTGCATCGATTACAATAAAAATTAGTTTAAACTTATCTTTAAACTCTTTTTCTCTTAACACTTTTTTTAAAACAGGAAGTTCTTCCATACACGCTGAACAACTATAAGCCATAAAATTTAAAATTATTAATTTATCTTTAGGAAGAGGTATAGGATTTCCAAACTTATCTCGTAAAATTGCATTTGTGTTTTTTGGATTGGCAGTAGTTACATTATTTTGTTTTTTTTCGGAGTTACATGAAAATAAGACAAACGTGATTAAAAACAATATCAAAAAACTTCTCATACTTAAACCCTTTCCTGAATTCTTAAGGCCTTTCCAAATAGTTCCAGATTATCTAGAACATCTTTGGGTACTTTGGTTTTTCTCTCTCCTTTAGCATCCTGCAATATAACATAATCACCTTGTTGTGAAATGTACTTAAAAAGTCCCCATCTTCCTTTTTCTTTGAAAAAGACTATATCATTTTCCTTCAAAGAGAGAGGTGGTACTTTTCCAATTAGAACCCATAGATTTCTTATTTTCATCCAAAAGACACTTTCTTTGAAGTTTTCAATTTCTTCTACAAGTAATAATGGTGTTTCTACGTCTTCTAACTTATCTATTTTTTTCTCATCTATCAGTTCAAATGCCTTTAAGAAGACTGTAGGTATTTTATTTTCTTGGGGCTTTTCTTGTTGGGATGATGGCATTTCTTGCCTGCTCTTTTAAAATATTTATAGACTGGGCTGTCATAAAAAATGCGTGTTCTAAATTAATTAAAGCAGCCTCCAAGTCTCTATCTTTAGTCTCAAATCTCATTTGTCTCAACTCTCTATGTAACTCATCAAGTTGAGTTCCAAGTTCAAATGCAAAAGTAAAAACCCTTGCTACAAAATCTTCTAAATGTCTTTTTTCTTCTGGTGTCATTTGCTTAAAACTCCAACTTTTTTTTATTTTAAATTTTAGCTGCGAATAGTATGTAGAAAAAATGATAATAATTAGATTCTTAGAAGAAGGGGGGATTTTACCCCCCTGCTGTGCAATTATTTAGATTTAGCTAATAATTCTTCAGCCTTTCTTTTTGCATCTTCAATGTCAGCAACCATGTAGAAGGCCTGTTCTGGTAAGTGATCCCATTTACCTTCAATTATTTCTTTAAATGAGCGGATTGTATCTTCTCTTTTTACATAATCTCCAGGCTGACCTGTGAATTGTTCTGCAACGTGGAATTTTTGAGCGAGGAATTTCTGTATTTTTCTTGCTCTGTATACAATAATTTTATCTTCTTCAGATAATTCTTCCATACCAAGTATTGCTATGATTTCTTGAAGTTCTTTATATCTTTGGAGAATTCTTTGAACTTCCCTTGCTACTCTGTAGTGCTCTTCACCAACGTATTCAGGAGCAAGAGCTTTTGAAGTTGATTCAAGAGGGTCAATAGCTGGGTATATTCCAAGCTCTGCAAGTCTTCTTTGTAGAACAATAGTTGCGTCTAAATGAGCAAATATTGATGCAGGAGCAGGGTCTGTTATATCGTCAGCTGGTACATAAACTGCCTGTATTGAAGTGATAGAACCATTTACAGTAGATGTAATTCTTTCCTGAACTTCTCCAACATCAGTTTGTAATGTAGGTTGATAACCAACAGCAGATGGAAGTCTTCCAAGTAATGTAGAAACCTCTGCACCAGCTTGAACAAATCTAAAGATGTTATCTATAAATATGAGAACGTCCTGATTTTCTACATCTCTAAAGTATTCAGCTATTGTTAAACCTGTGTGGGCAACTCTAAATCTAACTCCTGGTGGTTCATTCATCTGACCATAAACCATGGCAGTATAAGGGAGAACTCCAGATTCTTTCATTTCCATCCACAGGTCATTACCTTCTCTTGTTCTCTCTCCAACTCCAACAACTACTGAGTATCCAGAGTGGAATTTTGCAACGTTGTGGATTAATTCCTGCATTAAAACAGTTTTTCCAACACCTGCACCACCGAATAAGCCTACTTTTCCACCTTTAATAAATGGAACAAGTAAATCTATAACCTTAATTCCTGTTTCAAAGATCTCTATTTTAGTAGCTTGTTCTTCAAAAGAAGGAGCTGGTCTGAATATTGGCCAGTACTCTTCAGCTTCAACTGGCCCGCCATCGTCTATTGGCTTTCCAACAACATTGAAAATTCTTCCAAGGGCAGCTTTACCAACTGGAATCTTTACAGGAGAACCTAAATCTTCAACTTCCTGTCCTCTAACAAGTCCATCTGTCGGACCATAAGCTACTGTTCTTACTCTTTTCTCTCCAATATGTTGAGCTACTTCAAGATAAAGTTCTTCCTCGTATTCATTACCTTTATCATCTATTCCTTTTCTTATAGTTTTAAGTGAATTTCTTATTTCTGGTAAATCCCCTGTTTCAAATTCTACGTCAACAACAGGTCCTACAACCTGTATTATTTTACCTTTGTTTGCCATTATTTATTTCCTCCTCAGTTTTTACTTATTGCTTGTGCTGCATTAATAATATCTATTAGTTCAGTTGTAATACTTTCCTGTCTTGCTTTATTAAATACAATAGTCCATTTTCTTATGGCTTCTCCAGCGTTTCTTGTTGCGTTATCCATAGCCAGCATTCTTGCAGCATGTTCTGCAGTAGATGATTCAACCATAGCTCTGTAGATTTGAAAGTCCACATACTGCTTTAATAATCTCTCTAAAACCTGTTCTTTTGTTGGTTCAATATTGTACTGAACCATTTTGTCTATTTTTTCTAAATCTATCTCTGGTTCTATTGGAAACAGTTTTCTTACCTTAGTCTCGTAGCTCGCAGTTGTAATAAGTTCGTTGTTAATAATGAAAATAGCGTCAGTTTTTCTTTCAGTATATCTCTGGACCAAATCAGCACCAATTTTAGATGTAAATGATAGATTTACCTTATCTCTATAAACATCTTCATATTCTCCCACTATATCAAACCCCTTGTTTCTGAAAAACTGCACAGCTTTTCTTCCAATTAAGAGAAGATTTACATTTTTCCCTTCTTCTTGAAATTTTTGGATATCTTTCAATGTTCTTTTTATAACATTAGAGTTGAAAGCTCCTGCAAGACCTCTATCTGCTGTTACAACTATGTAATCGATACTTTTTATCTCTTCTCTTATTTCTAATAGTGGATGAGAGGTTCTGTCTACATACATAGCAAGGTCATTTATTAGCTCGTAGAGTTTCTCTGAATAAGGTCTTGTAGCCTGTAGCTGTATCTGAGCCTTTCTGAGTTTTGCTGCAGATACAGCTTTCATAGCTTTTGTAATTCTTTGCGTATTCTTTATACCCTGTATCTTCCTTTTTATGTCTCTTGTTGAGAGTTTTGCCATTTCTTAACCTCTCTTATAAAGCAACTTTTTGTTTAAATTCTTTAATAGCTTCATCCAGTTTTGCTTTAATTTCATCAGTTAGTTGTTTTTCTGTTCTAATAAGTTCTAGTATTTCAGGGTGTTCATTATCTAAGAAAGTGTAAAATTCTTGTTCAAATTTTTGTATAGATTCTACAGGAACATCGTCTAAATATCCGTTAACACCTGCATAGATGATAGCTACCTGTTTTTCAACTGGAACTGGTTTGTTTGGAGGCTGTTTTAACAGCTCAACCATTCTTTGTCCTCTTGCAATCTGTTGTTGAGTAGCTTTGTCTAATTCTGATGCAAATTGAACGAATGCTTCAAGTTCTCTGAACTGTGCAAGTTCAAGTCTAAGAGTTCCTGCAACCTGTTTCATTGCTTTTATTTGTGCAGCACCACCAACCCTTGATACAGACAATCCGACGTTAATAGCTGGTCTAATACCTTTGTTAAAGAGGTCAGTTTCAAGGAAAATCTGACCATCAGTAATTGATATAACGTTTGTTGGTATGTAAGCTGCGACGTCTCCAGCTTGCGTTTCAATTATAGGTAAAGCAGTTAGAGAACCAGCTCCAAGTTCGTCATTCAATTTCGCAGCTCTTTCTAAGAGTCTTGAATGTAGATAGAAAACGTCTCCAGGGTAAGCTTCCCTTCCAGGAGGTCTTCTAAGTAGTAATGAAAGCTGTCTATATGCATAAGCGTGTTTAGTTAAATCGTCATATATAACAAGGGCGTGCATTCCATTATCTCTGAAGTATTCTGCAATTGTACAACCAACAAATGGAGCTATGTATTGCATTGTTGCTGGGTCAGAAGCTGTTGCAGCGACTACTGTAGTGTATTCCATTGCCCCGTGTTTTTGTAAAGTTTCTACAACCTGCCTTACTGCTGCTCTTTTCTGTCCTATAGCAACATAGACACAGTAAACATCTTCATTTTTTTGGTTGAGGATAGTGTCAATAGCGATAGTTGTTTTCCCTGTTGATCTATCTCCAATGATTAATTCCCTTTGCCCTCTTCCTATTGGTATCATTGCATCAATAGCTTTAATACCAGTTTGTAAAGGCTCGTGAACAGACTTTCTTGCAACAACACCTGGAGCAATTTTTTCCACTGGAGAGTAGTAAGCTATGTCCTCTATAGGTCCTTTTCCATCTATTGGTCTGCCTATTCCATCTACAACCCTACCTATAAGACCTTTACCAACAGGAATTTCTAATATTTTCCCAGTTCTTTTTACTGCTGACCCTTCCTTTATTAAGGATTCATCACCAAGAAGAACAGCCCCAACATTATCTTCTTCAAGGTTGAATACAACCCCTGTTACGCCACTATCAAATTCAAGCATCTCTCCCATTACAGCTTTTTCCAGGCCAAAAATTCTTGCAACACCATCCCCAACTTGAATTACAGTTCCAACTTCTTCAAGGTTTGTGGAAACTTCGAACTCTTCTAATTGCTTTTTTAATGTTTCAATTATTTCTTCGCTTCTTATTGTCATCTATAAACCTCCTACTTTATCATTTTTATTTTGTGATTTGATACGCTAATTTCTTCAAAAATGTTTTTACAGAAGCATCTATCATATAACTTCCAGCTTTAATAATAACTCCACCGATAATTGAGGGATCCTTTTTCAGTTCAAACTCTACTTTTTTTCCTATCTTTTTCTCTAAGATATTTTTAATTTCTTCAACATCTTCTTTTTCTAAATCAAAGGCAGAGATTATTTCTCCCTGTACTGTAGCAAAGAATTTTTCAACTTCAAATCGAAACTCATCTGCAAGGGATTTTAGGAGATTAGCTTTATTTATTTTTACTAAATACTTAATGGCTTCCTGAACAACATCGTTGAGTTTTAGCGTTTCTCCTATTTTTTCTACAACTTGAACCTTCTTTTCATAAGGTATATTTGGATCTAAGAGAAAGTTTCTAAAATTTTGATCTTTTTTGTATATTACTTTGAGTAAATCAAGCTGGTTTGCAACTTCAAGTAAGACATTTTCTTCTTTAGGAAGTTTATTTAATAAAACTTTAACTACTCTTTTTAACACCTTCTTATCTACCTTCATTTAAGCCTCCAGTTGTTTAATAACTTTTTTAACTACGGCTTTATTTGTTTCAGGGTTTATTTTTTCTTTTATTATCTTTTCAGAAGCTTCTAGAGCTTTTTGTACTGCATACTCTTTAAGTTTTGCCTCACCTTTTTTAACTTCTACTTCTACAGCTTCTTTTGCTTGGGCTTTTATTCTTTCTGCTATTTCTTTAGCCTCAGCTAATGCCTGTTCTCTTTCTTGTTTTGCTGTTTCTTCTGCTATTTTAACAGTTTCTACAAATTTGTTTTCAGCTTCAACCAGCTTAGCCTTTGCCTCATTTAAGGCTTTTTCACTTTCTTCTTTTGCTCTTTTAGCCTCTTCTATCATATTTTCTATACTTTTTTGTCTTTCTACGAAATATTTGACAACGTATTTTTTGGCAATCCATATAACCAACGCGAGTAATATAAGTGTATTTACAGTTTTCCAGAAAAGTTCACTATTTGCTGCACCTTCTGAAGCCAAAGAAGTTCCCACTATAAATAAAGAAAAGAACACTGCTTTCTTCATGCTGCCTTCTCCTGAGAGAGAATTTTATTAACAATAATATTAATAATTTCACTTATAAGGTTGTCTATTTTCTGTTTCTCTTGTTCAACAATTTTTTCTATTTTCTCCTTCTCTTCCTGGATAGTTTTTTCTGCTTCTTCTGTTGCACTTCTTATTATTGACTGGGCAAGTTGTGTTGTTTCTTTTCTAGATTCTTCCAGTATTTTTTGAGCCTCTGCTTTTGCTTCATTTAACTTTTTTTCTACCTCTTCGAGTATTTTTTGGGCTTCTTCATTGTTTTTATGAGCTTCAGCAAGCAGTGAGTTAACTAATTTTTCTCTTTCATCATAGATTGACAAATAAGGATCAAAGAATATTTTTTTCATTACAAACATGAATATTAAGAACAGGATTAATTGTATAAACAGAGTTATATCTGGAATAACTCCAACATGAATGTGTTCCACAAGAAAACCTCCATTGTATTTTTATCTTAATTATCATAACATATAAAAAAACCAAATTTCAAAACCATAAAAGGGTGCAACAATGGATAAATCACATAATTTTAAGGCTGGTTTTGTAGCTTTAGTAGGAAGACCAAATGTTGGTAAATCTACACTTATGAATACGCTTGTTGGTTCAAAACTTTCAATTGTAAGTCCAAAACCTCAAACTACTAGAATGAGAATACTTGGAGTTAGACATGATAAAGATGGACAGATTATCTTTTTAGATACCCCTGGAGTTCAAAAAGGCAAAGATATTTTAACGAAGGTTGTTGTAGAATCTGCAGTTTCTTCTATGGAAGAAGCTGATGTTATTGCAATGATTATTGATGCAACAAAAGGATGGACAAAAGATGATTTACAAATTGTAGAAAATTATTTAAAGAAATTAAACAAGCCTGTTATCTTAATAATTAACAAAATCGACAAAGTTCCTAAAGACTCACTTTTACCTTTAATTGATAAATCAACTCAAATATACAACTTTGCTGAAATAGTTCCAGTTTCAGCTAAAAAGGGTACAAATTTAGACAGACTTGTAGAAGTATTGAAAAAATACCTACCTGAATCACCACCTCTTTTCCCTGAAGACCAGATAACAGACCTTCCTTTAAAGTTTCAAATAGCTGAAATTATAAGAGAGAAAGCTTTTCAAGTCTTGAAAGATGAACTTCCCTATTCAGTGGCTGTTGAGGTAGAGAGAATAAAAGAAGGAGATAGGAATAAAAATATAGTATTTATAGATGCTGTTATATATGTAGAGCGTGAAAATCATAAAAAAATAGTGATAGGTAAAAAAGGACAAACAATAAAGAAAATAGGACAACTAGCACGGGAAGAACTAGAATTTCTGTTAGGTAAGAAGGTTCATCTTAACTTATGGGTAAAAGTGAAGGAAAAGTGGAAAGAAAACATAGCCCTTTTAAAAGACTTAGGTTACTATCTTTCCTGATAAGGAGTTTGTATGACACCAAGCTTAGAAGTTTTAAAAGAAACAATAAAAAAGTTAGTAAGTAGAGGAAATAGTAGGGCATTAGAAAGATTACTTGAAAAAGCCCATCGAGGTGATATTGCCTTTATATTTAGGTATCTAACTCCTCAGGAAAGAATTACAATATTTAAAATCCTTCTTAATCTGGATATAGAAAAAGCTTCAGATGTATTATATGAACTTGATGAGGATATACAGGTTGAAATATTAAGAAACTTACCTGTAAAAGATGCTATAAAAGTTCTACTTACATTCTCAACAGGTGAAATAGCTAAGATAATAGACAAGCTTCCCAAAGAGATACAAAAAGCTTTACTTGAACGACTGGAAGAAGAAGATAAAAAAGAACTTGAAAAGTTTATTTCCTTTGGAGAAGAAGCAGCAACCCATCTTTTGAGTGAAGAGTTTATCAAAATAGATGAAAATCAAACAGTAGAAGATGCTTTAAATCTTATTAAAACAGCCGATGACGAAATTGAAATTATCTATATATATGTAGTTGATGAAAAAGGAAGATTAGTAGGTGTCGTATCTTTAAAAGATTTACTTGTATCACCTCGTAACACACCTATAAAAGATATAATGACACGGGACGTTATTGCTGCTCCTATCGATGCTACTAAAGATGAGATCATTGAACTTTTTAAACGGTACGATTTTTATTCTTTGCCTGTAGTTGATGAAAATGACAAATTGGTGGGAGTTATTTATATAGATGACGTTATAGATGCTATTACAGAAAAAACCACTGAAGAATTCTTTAAACTCGCTGGAGCTCAAGAAGAGGAACTGTTTTATGCCAATCAAGTATTTAAGATAGCAAAGTTAAGACTTCCATGGTTGTTTGTAACTGTCATTGGTGAGCTAATTACAGCATTTATCATAAGTAAATTTGAGATTACTATATATAAAGCATTGCCTATTATATTTTTCTTACCACTGGTTGCAGCAGTTAGTGGTAATATTAGTTCTCAGTCAGCAATAATAACAACTAGAGGAATACTTGCAGGAAAGATATCTGAAAATCTTAATGATATATTAAGACACATATTCAAAGAACTAAAAGTGGCTCTCTTAATAGGTGTTGTTATAAGTATATTTGTTGGGATAGTTTCGTTTTTGTGGCTTACAAATCATTTACTTGGGGTTATTGTCGCCAGTGCAATACTTCTTAATATATTGTTTTCCTCTATTTTAGGAGGAGTAATTCCTTTTATTTTAAAAAAATTGAGAAAAGACCCATCTTTTGCAACAGGTCCTGTAGTTTTAACATTAAACGACATACTTGGCGTTCTTATTTATTTGAGTATAGCCTCATATTTTGTTGATAGATTAATATGATTGATAAAATCTATTTAGCTGGTGCTTATCTTAGAAGAAAATTATACAATAGCAAAATAATAAAACCTAAGAGATTACCTGTACCTGTTATTTCAGTAGGAAATCTTACCACTGGAGGAACTGGAAAAACCCCTCTTGTTATATGGCTATCAAAATACTTCATCTCTAAAGGACTAAAACCAGTAGTTTTGTCCAGAGGATATAAAAGGAAATCCAAAGGAACTTTAATAGTATCAGATGGAACGAAAATTTTTACACCCTGGTACATTTCAGGAGACGAACCATATCTAATTGCAAAGAATAATATTCCAGTTGTTGTTTCTGAAAGTAGATATAATGCTGGTCTAAAAGCATTAGAGAGTCTTTCTCCAGATTTATTTATTCTGGATGATGGTTTCCAAC
Source organism: uncultured Aquificales bacterium (assembly GCA_964516095.1). Lineage (GTDB taxonomy): Bacteria > Aquificota > Aquificia > Aquificales > Hydrogenothermaceae > Hydrogenothermus. Next base: position 25,151 of record CAZEYS010000006.1, on the reverse strand, counting down.
ATTTTCAACTTCATAGGGATTTAAATATACTGGTCAGCGACATGTCTAATCCATTTTGGAAAGAAAAAGGTTTACCACTTGGTAGATTAAGAGAACCATGGCAATTTTACAAATATGCTGATGTCATACTTGCCACAAAAACAAAAGACAATGAGCAAAATATTGATTTTTTAAAAACTTTAGGTAAACCCTATTTTAAAACATATGAACAGGTAAGTGGTATCACAGATTTTAAACAAACATTTAGTTTAGACTATCTGAAAAATAAAAGAGTTGTAGTATTTTCTGGGTTAGGAAACAACAAATACTTTTTTGAGACTGTAGATAAACTATCTGGTTTTTATAATTTTACTGTAGATAAGTTTATTTCCTTTCCTGACCATTATGACTATAAGAATTTCAAGTTAAACGAAAAGGCAGATATATATCTCACAACCGAAAAAGATCTGGTAAAATTAACCTATCTAAAGAATATTTTTGCTCTAAAATATGAAATATTTCCAGATGAAGAGTTTAGAAAATTTTTGGATTTAAGAATAGATGAACTTTATACGAAAAAATGAAGTAGACAAAAAATTTTTAGGAAGTAAATCATGTTTGATAACAATAAAAATCCTTTTGATATCGTTTTAAAATTGGTTATAAATGGAGAAATACAGCCGTGGAAAGTTGATATTGTTGAACTTGCAGATAAATATCTTCAAGAAGTAAAAAAGATGTACATTCCAGATTTAAAGGTAGCATCTAAAGTATTAGCAGCTGCTGCTCTTTTGTTAAAGATGAAAGCTGAAGCACTGGAAATTGATGAAAAAGAAGAAGAAAAGGAAAAAGTGACAAGAAATAGAATTTTTGGAATTAAAAGGTTCTATACAATTGATGAAATAGCTCATGTTCTTAAAAAATATGTTTCACCTGTAATAGAATTTAAACCTAAAAGAAAATATACACGGAGAAAACCTTATACACGAAAAAGAAAAAAAATAGAAGTTCCTCTATTTCACGCAACTTTAGAAGAAACTATTGAGTATTTGGAAAAAGAACTTCAAAATTTAGAAGGTTATACAACCTTATCAGAACTTCAATATCCAGATAAAGTTCAAGCATTTGTTGCGCTTTTATTTTTAAACTATGATAAAAAAATAAACATATATCAAGAAGAAGAATTCGGCGAAATTTATATAGAAAAACATTCAGACTCTTTAGAAAAAATCGCATAAATATCATAAAATTATGATATAATATTTCGATAAATCAAGCACGTTCCCACTGCAAAAGGGTTGCCTTTGTGGTTCAGGGAACGGAAGAATAAACCCTAAGGAGGATTTAAAGCATGCCTTTTGAAATTACCATGAGAGAGCTTTTAGAAGCTGGAGTCCACTTTGGACATCAGGCGAGAAGATGGAACCCTAAGATGGCTCCTTACATCTTTACAAAAAGAAACGGTATCCACATTATAGACCTCGCAAAAACAATACCACTTTTTAAACAAGCATGGGAATTTGTTAGAGATGAAGTGGCAAATGGAGCTGATATTTTATTTGTTGGTACCAAAAAACAGGCCCAAGCAATAATAGAAGAACAAGCCACAAGATGTGGAGCTTTTTACATTAACCAAAGATGGCTTGGAGGACTTTTAACAAACTTTCAAACAGTAAGAAAATCAATAGAAAAACTCAAGAAACTTGAAAGAATGGAAGCTGAAGGAGCATTTGAAATACTTCCTAAAAAAGAAGTTGTAAAGATTAAAAAGCAAAAAGAAAAGTTGGAAAGATTTTTAAAAGGAATAAAAGATATGGAAAAATTACCTGACATTATATACGTAGTAGATACTGTAAGAGAAGAAATAGCTGTTAAAGAAGCGAAAAAATTGGGAATTCCAGTTGTTGCTATTGCAGATACAAACTGTGACCCAGATTTAATAGATTATCTAATACCTGGAAACGATGACGCTATAAAAGCCATAAATCTTATTACTTCTAAAATAGCCGATGCTGTATTAGAAGGAAAAGCGTTAAGAGAAAAACAACTTGCAGAGGCTGCAGAAACAATGGATGAAGTGGAAGCAGAAATGCTCAAAAAAGCTGAGAAAGAAGGCGTAGCTGCAGTTGGACCTGCAGTAGAGGCAAATAGTTCAAATAAACAAGTAAAAGAAAACTTACCAGAAGAAATAGAAGAAGCTAAGGAGGAATTGTAATAATGGCAGTAGACGCAAAATTAGTAAAAACATTAAGAGAAATGACTGGTGCTGGATTTTTAGAATGTAAAAAAGCTTTAGAAGAAACTGGAGGAAATTTAGAAGAAGCTGTTGAACTTTTAAGAAAAAAAGGAATAGCAAAAGCAGCTAAGAAAGCTGGTAGAGAAACAAAAGAAGGTTTAATACATGCATATATCCACGCTGGTGGAAGAGTTGGAGTGCTTCTTGAGTTAAACTGTGAAACAGATTTTGTTGCAAGAAATGAGCTGTTTAAAGAACTTGCAAATGAACTTGCTCTCCAGATTGCTGCTATGAGACCTAAATGGGTAAAAAGAGAAGATGTTCCAAAAGAAATTGTTGAAAAGGAAGGAGAAATAGCAAGAGAAGCAGCAATAGCAGAAGGAAAACCAGAACATATAGCTGAAAAAATAGCAGAAGGTAAGCTTGAAAAATTTTACAAAGAAAATGTTTTACTTGAACAACCATACATAAAAGATGATTCCAAAACTATAGAAGAGTTAATTAAAGAGTATATTGCTAAAATAGGCGAAAACATCCAGGTTGGAAGATTTTGCAGATTTGAAATAGGGGAGTAAACTTGTCTTTAAAGTATAAAAGAATTTTATTAAAGCTTTCAGGAGAAGCTTTGATGGGTGATTCCGATTATGGGATCGACCCATCTTTTATGAAATATTTAGCTAAAGAGATAAAAGATGTGTATGAAGAAGGTGTTCAAATAGCAATAGTTATCGGTGGAGGAAATATATTTAGAGGAGTACAGGGTGCTAAATTAGGTCTTGATAGAGCCACTGCAGATTACATGGGAATGCTTGCCACTGTTATGAATGCGCTTGCCCTACAGGATACACTTGAAAAAGAAGATATGCCAACTAGAGTTATGTCTGCGATTGAAATGAGACAGATAGCTGAACCGTATATAAGAAGAAGAGCAATAAGACATTTAGAAAAAGGAAGAATCGTAATTTTTGCAGCAGGTACCGGAAGTCCATTCTTTACCACTGATACTACAGGAGCATTGAGAGCTGCCGAGATAAAAGCAGATGTGTTGTTAAAAGCTACAAAAGTAGATGGTATTTATGATAAAGACCCTAATAAAGACAGTAATGCAAAAAAGTTAAGCGAAATATCCTACTTAGATGCAATAAATAAAGATTTAAAAGTCATGGATCATACTGCATTAACCCTGTGTATGGAAAATAAACTTCCTATCATTGTTTTTGATATTAAACAAAAAGGCGCTTTAAAAGATATAGTTCACGGAAAAAAAGTCGGTTCAATCGTCAAATAATCCAATTTTCATATATAATAACTCATATAAATAATCAAAAATTTTTCTCATATTTGATAGTATATATATTCAAATGGAGGTACAGAAATGCTGCAGGACCTGTTAAAAGATGCTGAAAATAGAATGAAAAAAGTAGTATCTAAGTACAAAGAGGAGTTGACAGGACTTAGAACTGGGAGGGCTACAACTGCAATGGTTGAAAATATTAAAGTAGATTACTATGGAACTGAAATGCCCTTAAAACAACTTGCAACTATATCAACACCTGAGCCTAATCAAATTTTAATCCAGACATGGGATTCTAATGCTGTTAAAGCTATAGAAAAAGCAATACAAGAAGCTAATTTAGGAGCTAACCCTCAGATAGAAGGAAATATTATAAGAATTATCTTACCTCCAATGACAGAAGAAAGAAGAAGAGAAATCGTTAAACAGATAAACAAATTTGCAGAAGAATACAGAATTGCCATAAGAAATATAAGAAGAGATATAAAAGATGAAATAGAGGCTCTAAAATCAGAGGGTTTTTCAGAAGACGATATAAAAAGAGCTTTAGACAATTTACAAAAGACAACAGATAAATACATTAAAGAAATAAATAATTTAACAGAAGCTAAAGAAAAAGAAGTTTTATCTATATAAGCTTGAAAAAGTAAGAGTTTTTTATAAATTTCAAATTGTTTAAATTGTAAAGAGGTAGTTAACCTTGGAGATTATAGAAAGAGTAAAAGAACTACTCGAACCAATACTTGAGGAAAAGGATTTCAAATTAGTAGATGTGGAGATGACAAAAGAAGGTAAACCGACTTTAAGGATTTATATTTATAATCCAGAAGGAACCAGTATAGGAGATTGCGAGTTTGTAAGTAGAAGAATTGGAGCTCTCTTAGATGTAGAAGATTTAATACCTTATTCCTATATACTGGAAGTTTCATCTCCTGGTTTAAATAGAAAAATAAAAAATCCTCATGAGTATGACATTTTTAAAGGAAGAAAGATAAAAATAGTAACTACCCAACCAATAGAAGAAAATTCAGCAAATACTGTTTTTAAAGGAAAACTGCTTGGCCTCGAGAATGATAATGTCAAAATCGAAAAAGAAACAGGAGAAGAAATCAAATTACCATTAGAAAAAATCTCGAAAGCCCAACTTGAATTTTAATTAGGAGAAATAGTAATGGCTGTTAAACTAAAAAATGTGATAGAAGCTGTAGCAAAAGAGAAGAATGTTCCTGAAGAGGTTATAGAAAGAGCTTTAAAAGAAGGTATAAGAACAGCTGTAAGGAAAGAATTTGGATATGGTAATAATGTTATAGTTGATTTTGATAAAGAAAACGACGAGTTAAAAGTATTTATAAGGAAAAAGGTCACTCCGTTTATTGAGAAACCAAAAAGGGATATATCCTTAGAAGAGGCAAAGAAATATGATCCAAATGCAAAAATTGGAGGATATGTAAACGTTCCGGTGCCGTTGGAAGATGTTGGGAGGATAGCTGTTAACGTAGCAAAAGACGTAATATCTAAAAAGGTATCTCAAGTTGAAAGAGATATCTTATATAAAGAATTTAAAGATTTAGAAGGAAAAATTGTAAGTGGGATTGTAAGAAGATTTGAAAATGGAGATATTATAGTAGACCTTGGAAGAGTTGAGGCGATCTTACCTGAAGAAGAACAGATAAAAAAAGAAAAATATAAAGTTGGAGATAGAATTAGAGCTCTTATTTTAAAAGTCCTTAAAGATAACAAGTATAAAGTATATGAAAAAGGAAGAATTAAAAGAGTAATCGAAGGAGAATCACCTTTAATCATACTTTCACGAACACATCCAGAATTTCTAAAAAGATTACTTGAAATAGAAGTTCCAGAAATACAGGAAGGAGAAATTGAGGTTAAAGCAGTAGCAAGAGAACCAGGAGATAGAGCAAAAGTTGCCGTATACTCTGAAGATAAAAATATAGACCCTGTAGGAGTAGTTGTTGGGCTAAAAGGTAGCAGAATTCAGAATGTATCTAATGAGCTTTCTGGTGAAAAAATAGATGTAATTCAGTGGGATCCTGACATAGCAAAATTTGTAGCACGAGCACTTGCACCTGCTAAACCAAAGAAATGGAGAGTTCTAGAAAAACAAAAAAGAATAGAAATTGCTGTACCTAGAAATGAACTTTCATTGGCAATTGGAAAAGGAGGGATAAATGCAAAGCTGGCTCATAAACTAACCGGATGGCACATAGATATCTTAAGTGAAGAAGACTTTGAAAGGGTTCAACAACTTGAAACAAATAAAGATTAGACAGTGCATTCTGTGTAAAAAAAAATAAATAAGGATAAGCTTTTCAGATTTGTGAAAACTACGAAAGAATTTGATCCTTGGAATAAAAAAAAGGGAAGAGGTTTTTATATTTGCCCTGAATGTATCAATATGGGTAATAAAGTGGTAGATAAAGATAAGTTAAAACAGCAAATTGAAAAGCAGATTATATCACTTTTACAGCTTGGATGGAGAAGTCGCCAGATAAAAATTGGATATGACGATGTGCTGTTTGCATTAAAAAAGGGACAGAAAGGTTTTTTGATTTTAGCTGAAGATATTTCCAAAAGAACTCAGAGAAATATATTATTTAAGTATACTGGAGATTACTATAAACTTTTTACAAAAGATAAGTTAGGAAGAGCCATAGGAAAAAATGAAGTAGGTATAATATTTATTCCACAAAATAAATATGGGCAAAAATTAAAACAATTAATTGAAAAATATGAACAGATAAGATAGGAGGTCGCATTAATTGTCAAAAGTAAAAATATCAGACTTGGCAAAAGAATTAGGAACCACATGGAAAGAGTTAGCTGAGGAAATTAAAAACTTAACAGGTAAAACTATAAAATCCCCTTCTACTAAAATAGATGAAGAGATTGTTACTTTAATAAAAGATATGTACGGTGTAGAAGAAGAACCTCAAGAAGTAGAAGAAAAACATGAAGAAAAAGGAATCAAGATATTTGATCTATCAAAGCAACTAAACGTTAGTTTTGAAGAAATAGCTCAGGCTTTACGTTTAATAGATTTTAAAGGGGAGATTTCTAACTTTACTGTTTTAGATGAAGATACTATCTCAAAAGTTAAAGAAGCATTAAAAGAAATAGAAAAGAAAAAAGAAGAAGAAAGAAGGTTAAGAGAAGAAAAAGAAAAAAAAAGAAAAAAACTAAAAGAGAGAAAGCTTGTATCTGAAAAAGCAAAACCAGAACGATCTCAAGAAAAAACTTTGGAAAAAGAAAAAACTCCAGTAGAAAAATTCGAAAAACTTCCTGAAAAACCTCAACCAGGAAAGAAAAAAATTGAAAAGAAACCTGAAAAACCTGAAAAAGCAAAAGAACAACCTAAAGAACCTTTAAAAGAAAAGATAAAGAAAGAAAAAATTGTAGCAAAAGAGGAAAAGAAAAAAGAAAAATCACAGGAAAAGAAATTTGAAAAAAAACCAGAAAAAGTAGAAATAAAACCTGAAAAAACTACCCAAGAACTGAAAAAAGAAAGAGAAGAAATGGAAGCCCTTAGAAAGTTAATGGGGCAGGTAAAGTCTTCCAAGAAAAAATCAAAACACAAGAAAAAAGAAAAGAAAAAAGAAGAGGTGGAAACAAAACAAGAGGAAGAAGTTAAGATAGTAGAAATACCTGAACTTATAACAGTAAGGGAACTGGCAGAACTGTTGGATTTACCAGTGAACACTATAATGGCTGATTTACTTAAAAAAGGAATATTAGCTACCGTAAACCAAACAATAGACCCAGAGACAGCCCTTCAAATAGCAGAAGAGCACGGATTTTTAGCTGAATTAAAAACAGAAGAAGAGGTCGTGGAAAAATCCCTAAAAACTGAGCTCAGTGAAGAGAGCGAAGATGAAGGTAATCTTGTAGAAAGACCTCCTGTTGTTACAGTGATGGGTCACGTAGACCATGGAAAAACAACACTTTTAGATACTATAAGAAAAACAGATGTAGCAGCAAGGGAAAAAGGTGGTATAACCCAGCATATAGGTGCATACAAAATAAAATTAGAAAACGGTAAAGAGATTACCTTTTTAGATACTCCTGGACACGAGGCATTTACAACCTTAAGAGCAAGAGGTTCCAAAGTTGCAGATATAGCGGTTTTAGTAGTTGCTGCTGATGATGGTGTACAACCTCAAACTGTAGAAGCAATAAATCACGCTAAAAGTGCAGAGTTGCCTATTATAGTGGCAATAAACAAAATAGATAAACCAGGAGCAGACCCAGAAAGAGTTAAAAGGGAACTTTCTCAGTATGAGTTAATCCCTGAAGAATGGGGTGGGGACACTATAATGGTTCCTGTTTCTGCAAAAACCGGAGAAAATGTAGATGAACTTCTTGAAAATATACTACTTTTAGCTGAAATACTTGAGTTAAAAGCAAATCCAGAAAAACCTGCAGTAGGAACAATAATAGAATCTAAATTAGATCCAAAAAGAGGTCCAGTTGCAACAGTTTTAGTCCAAAACGGAACTCTCAAACAAGGAGACTATTTTGTTGCTGGTATGACATGGGGAAAAGTTCGTGCAATGTTTGATGAAAGAGGTAAACAGGTAAAAAATGCTCCTCCTGGAACTCCTGTTGAAGTATTAGGTTTTCAGGATGTACCTCAAGCAGGTGATAGATTTGTAGTTATGCCATCCGAAAGAGAAGCTAAACAGCTTGCAGAACAGAGAAAAGAAAAGTACGAAGAAGAATTACTAGCTAAAAGAGCCAAATTAAAGCTTGAGTCTTTACATGGAGAAAAAGAGGTAAACATCATTCTAAAAGCTGACGTTCAAGGTTCCTTAGAAGCCATTGTAAAAACACTTGAAGAACTCTCCAATAAGTTTGAAGAAGTATCAATAAACATTATTCACTCTGGTATAGGTAGAATAACAGAAAGTGATGTTGTTTTAGCAGCTGCTTCAAATGCGATTATTATTGGATTCAATGTGAGACCAGATGCAGCAGCCAGAAAGTTAGCTGAAGAGGAAGGGGTAGAGATTAGAACCTATGGAATAATTTACGAAATAGTAGAAGACCTTGAAAAAGCATTAAAAGGTTTATTAGAACCAAAAGTAAAAGAAGAAATTTTAGGAATGTGTGATGTTAAAGCTATATTTAGGGTGAAAGGTGTTGGAACAGTTGCAGGTTGTTATGTTACAGATGGGGTAATTAGAAGAAATGCAAAAGCAAGATTAATAAGAGATGGTATTGTGATATATGATGGTGAAATTATATCTCTGAAGAGATTTAAAGATGATGTAAAAGAAGTTGCAAAAGGGTATGAATGTGGTTTAATGCTTAAAGACTTTAATGATATTAAACCTGGTGATCTAATCGAAGCTTACGAATTAGTAGAAGAAAAAGAAGAATAAATCTCTCTATTTGATTTTTATTAAATCTAAAGGCGTCTGAGTTAACACTTGGGCGCCGTCTTTTTTCGCTACTACAATGTTTTCTAATCTTACACCACCTTTTTCTGGTAAATATATACCCGGTTCAATTGTAAATACTGTATTTTCTTTTATAATTTCTTCAGAATTTTTATGTATTCGTGGAAATTCATGAATTTCAACTCCAATTCCATGACCTGTTGAATGGATAAAATAATCTCCATAACCTGCTTTCTCAATAACATCTCTCGCAGCTATATCTATATCTTTTGCTTTAACACCTGCTTTAACAGCTTTTATAGCATTTTCGTGGGCTTCTTTTACAATATAATAAATTTCTTCAAGCTCAGGATCTACCTCACCTAAAAAAATGGTTCGTGTAAAATCAGAACAGTAGCCATTGTAAACGCTTCCCATATCTATCAAAAGTACAGAATTCCACTCAATTTTAGAGTTTGATGTTTCCCAATGAGGTATAGCAGAGTGCTTTCCACTGGCAACTATTGCAGGAAAACTCTCTCCTGTACCGCCTTCTTCAAAGATATAATTAATTATCCGTCTTCTCACATCAAGTTCTGTTGTAGCTTCTCTTATCTCGTTTAATATTTTTTTAAACACATTATCAATCTGCCGAACGGCTACTGTTATTAGTTCAATTTCTTCTTGTGTTTTAGAAACCCGAATATCATTTAAAAATCCTGTAAAACCTGTTAATTTATTTTTTAGATTTGTGCCTTGTGTGAATCTTTCAAAAGAATCTATAGTAAAGTGATCCTTTTCAAAACCTATTTTGTTAAAGTTTTTGTCTAAAAATTCTTTTAGCTCTTTTACCCCAGATTTTAATAACACTGTATTCCAATCTTTAAGTTTTTCTTTAGCTCCCTCATAATACCTGGCATCAGTGAAAAAGTACTTCTCTCCCTGGGAAGTTAAAACAACATATGCATTTGAAGAGCTAAAATGAGTTAAATAAAATGTGTTAGCCTTACTTGAAAAGAGAAAAGCCTCTAAATTATTTTCCTTTATTTTCTCGAAAATGCTTTTAAATATTGACATTTCTTTATCCCAAAAATAGATTTAATCCTACACTATTATAACAGAGGAGACTACATATGAAAGTAAAAGTTTATGTGGATGAAGATTTATGTACAAGCTGTGGTAACTGTTATGATAATTATCCAGAAATATTTGAAGATAGAGGTGATGGAATATCACAGGTTAAAGAGGATGTTGGTGGAAACGGAGCTATATTGGAAGGGGAACTGGCAGAAAAGGCGATTGAAGCTGCGGAAGACTGTCCTGCAGATGCCATTATTATAGAAAAATTATAAAACTGGATAATTCCCTGTAAAACAGGCTGTACAAAACCCTTTTTGGCGATATTTGTTAGCAGCGTTTATCATACCTTCTAAAGACAAGTAATACAGTGTATCAGCCCCAATATATTCTTTTATTTCATCAATACTTTTGTTTGCTGCTATAAGCTCTTCTTTAGTAGGTGTATCAATACCATAATAACATGGACTTACCACTGGAGGAGAACTTATCAAAAGATGAACTTCTTTTGCTCCTGCACTTTTAAGCATGCTTACAATCTTTTTGCTGGTTGTTCCTCTCACTAAAGAATCATCTACTATTATGACCCTTTTTCCTTCCACTACTTGTCTAACAGGATTTAACTTCAATTTAACACTTAAGTCTCGAATACTTTGCACAGGCTGAATAAAACTTCTTCCAACATAATGGTTTCTTACAAGCCCTATCTCAAAAGGTATTCCACTTTCTTCAGAGTAACCTTTTGCAGCAAGAAGCCCAGAATCAAGTACCGGAACAACTACATCAGCATCTATTTTGCATTCTCTCGCTAAATTTCTTCCCATTTCTTTTCTGATTTCATATACCCAATCGCCAAAAATCATACTATCTGGTCTTGCAAAATATACAAATTCAAATATACATTTTCTGGCTTCTTCTGGAAATTCAAATGGAAAATATGACCGTAACCCTGCATCATCAATAACTAATATTTCCCCTGGTTTAACATCTCTCAAATATTCTGCATCAACAATATCAAGAGCACATGTTTCTGATGCTACAAAATAACTACCTGTTCTATTTTTTCCTAATACTAAAGGTCGAAAGCCATATGGATCTCTGACTGCTATAAGCTGGTTTTCTCTTAATATTACAAGAGAATAAGCCCCCTTAACCTTTTTCACCGCATCAAAAATAAGTGGTATAAAATCCCTATCATTTTTATGCAACATTATATGGGCTGGAGGTGGTGATTTTGCCTTAGCAATAAGATGCACAAAAACTTCTGTGTCTGAGGTAGATCTGAATATGGCACCTTCTTTTTCCAGCTGTTTTCTTATTTCTTCTGCGTTTACTAAATTCCCATTATGAGCAATAGCAAAAGAACCACCATAAAAATGAGCATAAAATGGCTGAATATTTTTTGGATTAGAACCTCCAGCTGTAGAGTATCTAACATGACCTATGGCAATATCCCCTTTTAGATTTTTCAGGTCATTCTGGTCTATACTGTTTGTAACTAAACCTTCACCAAGTTTTAGATTTATATCATACCCATCTGATACAGCTATTCCTGCAGATTCCTGACCCCTGTGCTGAAGAGCATGAAGGCCCAAATATGTTAAATATGCCGCATCTTTGTTATCAAAAACTCCAAAAACTCCACACATAAAAGTTACTACTCCAAATGGTTAAGTATTTAGCAAATATAATTATAGTTTAATTATTATTTATTTCAAAACTAAAAGAGGGCCATGAAGGCTCCTCAAGAATTATTCTATAGTCTGTACCCATTTTCTAAGTAAATGTCCGTCTTTCCAGATGCCTATGTAAGGTGTTTTAATTCCAGATGCCGTAATGAGAATGTGTTCATCTTTAAATTTCATGGAAATTATATCTGCAGGTAAATTATTTATAGAGTATAGAGTTTTACCGTTTAATAAATCATAAGCTTTGACAGTTTTTCCATACGAAACGGCAATATACTTTCTATCTGGTGTGACAGCTACCGCAAGAGGTTTAGTTTCTGTGCCAACAACTTTCTTATTGCTTAGCTGTTTGTCAAAAATGTAAACCTTATCTGAAGCTATATAAATATTGCTCTTATCTTTTGAAATCTGTATATCTGATATTTGGGCTGGAAGCTTGTGTTTTGAAACTACCGAGTTAGAAGACATATCGAATACTTCTACATAGCCATCTTTTGTTCCTATTAATATATTGTTGTCAAGTTGATTTGCAGCTGTTACAGTAGTATTTAAGTTAAAGACAGATGATATTTTGCCGGTGGATGAGTTTAAGGAATCTATCTTACCGTTTTTTTCAATTAGATAAATGTTGGATTTATCTTTGAAAAATGCATATTTACTTTGAGTAGAAAACAGTTTTGAAAATTTAACTGCGGTAGTTCTTAAATCCCATATTAATATCTTATCCATTTTTTCTTTTGTTTTTAATGCATATGCCAGTTTTCTTATAGGTTTAATTCCTACGACGAATTCATCATTTTTAGAGATATTAAAGTTGATAAACTTATCAAAGTTTCTGACATCTTCAGGGTCGTACAGAGAAATTTGTGGTTTAAACTTGTTTATATCCCAGAAGTATATTCCAGCTTTTCCCATAGAGACCAGATATTTACCATTATGAGTAAACTTTATTGGTCCATAGGCTTGAACTGGAGGAAGCTGAACAGGTCTGAGCTCATAGGTTATTCTTAATTCATCCCCTTTCTTTACTTTTAAAGTAAACTGATCTTCATATGGTTTTTTAGATACTATGACTTTATAGGTTCCTTCATCTAATTCCACTGTAGATGGAAACTTGTTTATTGTTATGTTACCAATTTTAATAACGGCATCTGAGGGATTTGCATATACATGCAAAACAGCTTTTTTCAAGTTTACAAATAGCTTCTTGGTTTTTCTATACTCTATGTTAACTTTTCTTTCTGCACTGAGTTTTCCTTTATAAAGGTAAATATCATGAAGTCCTGGGTCTAATTTTACTTTTAAAGGTGTATTACCTAAATAAACCCTTTTATCCCATACCTGTGCGTCTTTAGGTAAAGAATTAACTTCTAATATACCTTTTGGCGTTGGGTTGAATTTTAAAACTAATGTTCTATCAAAAAATACCTGAACATCTTTTTTTGTTTCTGATATAAATGGGTCTTTTTCAACAGTTATGTCATAAGAGCCTTCTCTAAGTTCTAATTCTATCGGTGTTTCACCTACATACTTACCATTTATGTATACTTTTGCATGGGGAGGTTCTTTTATTACTATTTTCCCCTTTCCTTCACAGGATGCTAAAAGCAATGAAATAAACAAAAAAGAAAATAAGAGTGTAAAAACTTTAAAAATTTTCTTCATTTTATTGTCCCCAGTTTGTTAGTTGATACTAACAATAGTATACTATAGAAAATATCTATTCTCCTTCTGCCATATCTTCTGGTGTAGGGGTACAATCAAACACATATCCACATTTTGGACAGACATAACACTCATGAGGATTTTTATCTTCATCACAGACTTCTTCCCCAAAGGCTATCCAACCACATTTAGGGCATATTTTAACACCTTCTAAGAGTGTTCCATCTGCAAGTTCAAAGAAACCTTTTTCATCAATGTATACATAATTTCCTTCTTTATCTGTGACAAACTCTCCATTAAATGCTTGAATAGGAAGTTGATAGTGGTTCTGTATAGCATATCTTACAGCTTCATAAACGCTATCAAACTCCTTTATAGGTTCATTTTTTACAGCATCATACAAGTAAACCTTTCCCTCCATTTCCTTAACATAAACTCTCATTTTATTATCCTCCTTTAATTAAAGGTTAAAATTAATATTTTCTTTCTTGTGGTTGATACTTAGTAATTCTTACTTCTGTGTACTCTACTTTAGGTCCATCTTCTGTATAGTATGCAAGTGAGTGTTTTAAGAAGTTCTCATCATCTCTTTCTGGATAATCTCTTCTTGCGTGAGCTCCTCTTGATTCTTTTCTCATCTCAGCAGTTACTGCAATTGCTTCAGCAAGATCCAGTAAATTACCTAACTCTAAATAGTTAATTAATGCAGTATTGAACAGTCTTGAACTATCACCAGGTGCAAGATTTTTGTATCTTTCTTTGAGCTCTTTTATTTTCTCTATAGCTTCTTTCATAGGTTTTTCTTCTCTAAAGATACCAACTTTGTCCCACATTGTTTGGGCCATTTCTGTTCTTATTGTGTTTATGTTCTCTGTGCCTTCTTTTTTGAGGAGCTCTTCTATTTCTTTTCTTGCTCTTTCTTCTTCTGCTGCATAGTTATACGTGGTATCTTCAGGTACGTTTGCCGCATACTCGGCAGCAGCAGCACCAGCCGGTTTACCAAACACAACTATATCAAGTAATGAGTTTCCGCCAAGTCTGTTAGCTCCGTGAACTGATACACACGCACATTCTCCAACTGCATAAACACCTTTAACAGGTGTCATTGAAGTTTTGTAGTCTTCTACATGTATTCCACCCATTGAATAGTGAGCTGTTGGTCTCACTGGAATAGGTTCTTCAATAGGGTCTACACCTTCAAAGTCTATTGCCAACATTCTTATCTGAGGTAATCTTTCTTTAATTTTCTTTGCTCCCAGATGTCTGAGGTCTAGGTGGACGTAAGCGTTCATACCTTCTCCCCATCCTCTTCCTTCAAGGATCTCTGTTTCTATAGCTCTTGCCACCATATCCCTTGGTGCAAGCTCCATTTTATTTGGGGCGTATCTGGCCATAAATCTTTCACCTTTGTTGTTTATAAGATATCCACCTTCACCTCTTGCTCCTTCTGTAACGAGAATACCGGTGGACCTTAAACCTGTTGGATGGAATTGAACAAATTCAATGTCTTTTACAGGAATTCCTGCTCTATAGCAGATAGCTATACCATCTCCAGTTGAACCAATAGCATTTGAGTTTCTTACCCAGTAAACTCTTGCATAACCACCTGTAGCAAAGATTATAGCTTTTGCTTTTATTACATGAACTTCTCCAGTTCTTATGTCTATTGCTATAACACCTTTTGCTTCGTTGTTATCTATTAAAAGCTCTTTAACATACCACTCATTTAAAAATTCTACACCTTCTTTAAGGCATTGTTCATATAATGTGTGGAGCATTACGTGTCCAGTTTTATCTGCAGCATAACATGTTCTTGGAAATCCTGCTCCACCAAATGGTCTTTGGGCTATTCTTCCGTCTGGTAATCTTGAAAATGGTACTCCCATATGTTCAAGTTCGTATATTCTTTTAGGAGCTTCGTTACACATGAATTCTATTGCATCCTGGTCCCCAAGATAATCAGAACCTTTTACTGTATCAAATGCGTGAACTTCAGGACTATCTGATGGATCTACATTTGCCAGTGCAGCATTTATACCACCCTGTGCTGCTCCTGTATGTGATCTTGTAGGATAAACTTTTGTAATTACACCGACTTTTACTCTTTTATTCTTGTTGGCTTCCAATGCAGCCATTAATCCACCACCACCAGCACCAACTATTAAAACATCATACTTTAGCATCTATTTTCCTCCTTCTAAATTAAAAACCTACCAATTATGGTTTTATTATAAAACATTTTTTTATCTATTTAAATTTTCCAACCTTTTTATTCCTTTATCCCCTATATCTTTTCTATAGTGGGCTCCTTCAAAATGGATTTTTTCGACTGCTCTATAAGCTTTTTCTTTCGCTTCCTTTAGTGTATCTCCAACAGCTGTTACTGTTAAAACTCTACCTCCTGAAGTGACTAATTTTCCGTTTTTTATATCTGTACCAGCATGAAAAACTACCACATCAGGGTCTTTTTCTGCTTCTTCTATTCCTGTTATTTCAAACCCTGTTTCGTATTTTCCTGGATAACCTTTGGATGCCATAACAACACCAATGGACCATTTATTACTCCACACTGGTTTTACATCTTCTATGTTTCCTTCAAGTATGTCTATCATATGCTTTAAAAGATCTGATTCTAAACGTCGCATTATCGGTTGTGTTTCCGGATCTCCCATCCTTACATTAAATTCAAGTACATTAATTCCTTTTGGACCTATCATAAGACCTGCATAAAGGAAACCAGATAGTTCTCTTCCTTCTTTTATCATTCCTTTTAATGTAGGATACATTATTCTATTAAGTATTTCTTCTTCTATCTCTTTTGTTACAATTGGTGCAGGAGAATAGGCACCCATACCACCTGTGTTTGGTCCTTTGTCATTATCGAATACCCTTTTATGGTCTTGAGATGTGGCCATAGGAACAAGTTTGTCTCCTTTAACCATTGCAATATAAGAAGCTTCCTCCCCTTCTAAAAATTCTTCTATAACTATTCTTTTGGAAGCTTCTCCAAATTTACCTGCAAACATGTCTTTTATTGTTTGAATGGCTTCTTCAAGTGTGTTTGCGATAATGACTCCTTTTCCTGCCGCAAGTCCGTCAGCCTTGATGACAATAGGAGTTCCCATTCTTTTTACAAAATCAATGGCATCATCTTCTCTTTCAAAAGTTTCATAAAATGCAGTTGGTATTCCGTATTTTTTCATAAAGTTTTTAGCAAAAACCTTTGATGCTTCAAGTATAGCAGCATCTTTTTTATGCCCAAATATTTTAAGACCAGCTTCCTCGAAAGCATCAACAATTCCTGCAGAAAGAGGTTGTTCAGGCCCAACAACGGTGAAGTCTATTTTATTCTCTTTAGCAAATTTTACTAAATTTGGAATATCAGTTGGAGATATATCCACCTTCTCAGCTATTTTCCATATACCAGCATTTCCACGAGCTACGTATAGTTTATTAACCAAGGGACTTTGTTTTATTTTCCATGCAAGAGCATGTTCTCTGCCGCCATTACCAACCACTAAAACCTTCATTCTCTACTACTCCTTTTCTATAAATTTTACTTCTGGTTCTATCAAATAGTCATAGTTTTCCCTTTCTCTTATTAAAGAAAATCTATCTTTATCCACTAAAACTTCTGCTGCTCTTGGTCTTATATTATAGTTTGAGGACATTGAAAACCCGTAAGCTCCTGCAGTCATAACTGCAATTAAATCTCCTCTTTGAACATCATCAATTTCTCTATCTAATGCAAAAAAGTCCCCTGTTTCACATATTGGCCCAACAATATCAGCTACAACTTTATTATTTTTCTTCTCAACAGATAGTATATGGTGGTAAGAATTGTACATTGCAGGTCTTACAAGGTCATTCATTCCACTATCTACTATTACAAAATGTTTATCTTTTTTATTTTTAGTAAATATAACCTGTGAAACTAATGTACCTGCTTCTGCAATCATTGACCTTCCAGGTTCTATTATTAAGCTTAGCCCTGTTTGCTTAACTGTTGGAAGAACTATATCTGCCAGTTCTTTTGGTTTTGGTGGTCTGTCTTCTGGTTTGTATTTAACTCCCAATCCACCGCCTATATCAAAATGTTTTAAATTTATGCCTTTTTCTCTTAACTTGAAAACAAGTTGACTGACTTTTTCTATAGCCTCTTTGTAAGGAGAAACATCCATTATTTGGGAACCTATATGGCAGTGAATTCCTACAATGTTTAAATAATCCAATTTAGATGCATACTCATAAGCTTCTAAAGCTTCATCTATATCTATTCCAAACTTACTTGTCCTTAATCCTGTTGAAATATAAGGATGTGTTTTTGGATTTACATCTGGATTTACTCTAATAGAGATATTTGCCTTTTTATTATTCTCTTTAGCTATTTGATTTATAATCTCTAATTCTTGGAAACTTTCTACATTAAAAGATAATATTCCCTCTTTTACTGCATAATCAAGCTCAAAATCTGTTTTCCCGACACCAGCGTACACAATTTTTTCAGGAGATATTCCAGCTTTTCTTGCTTTGAAAAGTTCTCCTCCAGATACAATGTCAGCTCCAATACCATATTTTTCAAAAATTTTTAAAATGGAAAGGTTTGAGTTTGCTTTTAAGGCATAACATATCAAAGTTGGATATTCCTTAAATGCCTCTTTATATTCTGTAATTTTGTCTTCAATCGCTTTTTTACTGTAAACATAAAAAGGTGTTCCTATCTCTTTAGCAATTTCCTCTAAAGAGACATCTTCACAAAATAGTTTGCCATTTTTATACCTAAAATAAGGGTTAAAGTCTTCCATTCTACCTGCCAATACTAAAATTGAAGAAATTTATTATATAATATTAAACAAATTATAACTACAAAAATAGAAAGAGAGAAATAAAATTGGGATTACAATTAAAAGGTATCACTGTTCCAGCATTACTTATTAAATTAGACAAAAATCTTTCTTTTGAAGAGAATTTAAAAGAGTTAGAAGAAAAATTATCCTCAGCTTTTTTCCACGGTTCCTATGCTGTAATTGATTATCAAGATTTAGATTTATCTCCAAGCCAGATTGAAAAGTTAGAAGAAATATTAAAAAAGTATAACTCTAAAATACTCGGTTATAAGTTTGCAAAGACCACTGAAAAAAAACACGAAAAGAGCCAATTGCTTTCCAAAGTTAAAGAGAAAAAAGCACTAAAAATAATTAATAAAACTATAAGAAGCGGTCAGAGAGTAGAATATGATGGTGATATCCTAATATTAGGAGATGTTAATCCTGACGCCTATATTATAGCTTCTGGTAATGTAATTGTTATGGGAGCTCTAAGAGGTGTCGTTCATGCTGGTGCTAATGGTGATGAAACAGCAATTGTTATAGCCTTAAAACTTATGCCACAACAACTTAGAATAGGAAGCTTTTATACCCGTTCTCCAGACAATGCAGAATTACCTGATTCTCCAGAAATGGCTTATATAGATGAAAATCAAATAATTATTGAAAATATAAAGTGAGGTAATTAAAAATGGCAAGAGTAATAGTTGTCACATCGGGAAAAGGAGGAGTTGGAAAAACTACAGTAACTGCGAATATTGCTACAGCCTTAGCTAAGATGGGAAAAAAGGTTTTAGCAATAGATGCAGATATAGGACTTAGGAACTTAGATATGATACTGGGGCTGGAAAACAGGATAGTTTATGACATTGTAGATGTTGTAGAGGGAAATGTAGAGCCTATGAAAGCTCTGGTAAAAGATAAAAGAGGTCTTCCTCTCTATCTGCTCCCAGCTGCCCAAACAAAAGATAAAGATGCTGTAAAGCCTGAACAAATGGCTGACATTGTAGAAAATGTTAAAGATAACTTTGATTATATTTTTATTGACTCTCCAGCTGGAATAGAAGGAGGTTTTAAAACTGCTGCAACTCCTGCTGAAGAGGCTCTTATAGTAACAAATCCGGAAGTATCTTCAGTTAGAGATGCAGATAGAATAATAGGTTTACTTGAATCTATGGGAAAAGATAAAATGTCTCTTATTGTAAATAGAATAAGGCCTCAACAAGTCAAAAAAGGAGAAATGTTATCAGTTGAAGACATTGAAGAAATTCTGCAGATACCAAAGATTGGAATAGTACCTGATGAAGAAAAAATGGTTGATTTTACTAATAAAGGAGAGCCTATTGTTTTAAAACCAGAATATAAAGCTGCTAAGGCTCTTATAAATGTAGCAAGAAGATTAGAAGGAGAAAAAGTTCCATTTGATGAGTTAGAAGAAAAGAAGGGTTTTCTTAGCTGGTTATTGGGGAGGTAAATATTTATGGGTTTATTTGATTTTTTTAAAGGTACAAAAAGCTCGTCTAAAGTTGCAAAAAATAGATTGAAAATGGTTCTGGAATATGAGAGGAAAGGACTACCTCCAAATTTTGCTCGTCTATTACAGGAGGATTTAAAAGGAATTTTTCTAAAGTACAACCAGTTTGATGCTCACAATATCGAAGTTAAAATTCACCAGGAAAATGGGAAAGAGCAGCTGTGGATAAGTATACCATTTAAAGAGGAATAAATGAAGAATAAGATAACTTTGGCCTTACCTAAAGGAAGATTATTTGAGCAAACAATAGATATACTTGTAAAAGCCAATATACTGGATGATGTCATCCTTCCAAATAGTAGAAAACTAATACTTGAGACAGACAACTTCAGGTTTTTACTTGTGAGAGCTAAAGACGTACCAACTTACGTTGAGTATGGTGCTGCTGACATCGGCGTTGCAGGAGATGATGTTCTGCTTGAAACCCAGCCGGATGTTTATGTACCAGTGGATTTAAAAATAGGTGCTTGTAGAATAGTTGTTGCAGGCTTGCCTGAAAGTAAAAATGAATATAATTACAATATAACCGAAATAAAGGTTGCTACAAAATATCCTAAAATTGCAGAAAACTTTTTTAAAGAAAAAGGAATAACTGCCCATATAATAGAACTCTATGGTTCTATAGAACTTGCACCTCTTTTAAATCTTGCTCCTTATATTGTAGATATAGTTGAAACAGGTACAACTCTAAGGGAAAATGGTCTTGTGGTGATAGATAATATAAGACCATCTTCAGCGAAACTCATTGTAAATAGGGTGAGTTATAAAACTAACAATAAGAATATACTTGAATTTATTGAAAAAGTTGAGAAGGTGGTTTAAATGGATTTAAAAGCAATAATACTTGCTGCAGGAAAAGGAACAAGGTTTAAATCTAAAAAACCTAAAGTTGTTCATAAACTACTTGGAAAACCTATGATTTTTTATGTAAAAGAGGCTGTAAATTGGACAAATCCATCTGAAACCATAATAGTGGTTGGCTATAAAAAAGAAGAAGTAGTAAAAGCAATAGATTGTGAGAATTGCAAATTTGTTGAGCAAAAAGAACAACTTGGCACTGGCCATGCACTTTTACAGACACTTCCCCACTGGGAAAATTTTGATGGATTTTTATTGGTTATAAACGGTGATACACCTCTTATAAAAGGAAAGACTTTAGAAGAGGCTGTTAGTTATTTAGAGGCATTAATAAAGTATGAAGGTAGAAAAGTCTGTGATAAAGATTATACGAATAAAGAAATAGCTGGTCTAATACTGACTGCTACACTGGAAAATCCATATGGATATGGAAGAATTGTAAAAGGTAAAGCTGGAGTTGTCGAAAAGATAGTCGAAGAAAAAGATGCGACTTTTACAGAAAAGCAGATAAAAGAGGTTAATTCTGGAATATATATTTTTTACGCTCCATATTTGAAAGAAGCACTCAAGGAATTAGAAAACAATAACGCCCAAAATGAATATTATTTAACTGATGTAGTAGGAATTCTTAATAGAAAAGGAAAAAAATTTTATACATTTAATGTTGGCGACCCTACTCAGGTAATGGGAGTAAATGATAGATGGCAACTTGCCAATGCTGAAAAGATTTTAAAAACCCAGTTTTTATATTTTTGGGCATTAAATGGGACTACATTTCACAATCCAGATTCAATATGGATAGAATTTGATGTTGATTTGAAAAATGATGTGGAAATTTATCAAAATGTCTCACTAAAAGGAAAAACATTTATAGATGAAAACTCTATAATTTATGAAAACTGTACCATAAAAAACTCTAAAATTGGAAAGAATGTAACAATATATCCAAACTGTATCATTGAAGATTCTGTTATTGAGGACAACGCTAAAATTGGACCATTTGCACGTATAAGAAACAATACTCTTATAAAAAGCAGTGTGGATATTGGAAATTTTGTAGAAGTTAAAAACTCAACGATTGGTGAAGGAACTGCTGCCAAACACCTGTCATATATAGGAGATGCAGAAATTGGTAAAAATGTAAATATAGGTGCAGGCACTATAACATGTAATTACGATGGGGTAAAAAAACACAAAACTGTTATCAAAGATAATGCTTTTATTGGAAGTGATACGATGCTTGTTGCTCCTATAACAATAGGCAAAAATGCATATACAGGTTCAGGTTCGGTTATAACAAAAGATGTACCAGATAATGCCCTTGCCGTAGAACGTTCCCAGCAAAAAATAATTGAAAATTATGCAAGTAGGAAAAAGGGAAAAAAATGAAAAAAAATGTAGTAGCTCTTTTAATTTTTATCATAAGCTTTTTTGGCTATGCTAAAGAAAACTTAGTTTTATACGATAAAATTGTAGCTATTGTAAACAATAGGCCTATTTTGATGTCTGAAGTAGAACTTGCTAAAAAGTGGTTCAATATAAAGTCAGACAAAGATGCACTGGAAAAGCTTATAGACCATATCCTACTATATCAGGAAGCAAAGAAAAGAGGGATAAAGGTTTCTCCGCAAGAAGTTCAAGATGCAATATTAAGAATAGCCCATAAAAATGGAATAAATAGCTTAGATGAATTTAAAAAAATACTGATTAATCAAAACTTGTCATATACTGAATTTTACGACCTTATAAAAAGAGAAATCGCTATCAACAAGTATATCCAGTTTATCTTAAAACCTAAAATTTTAGAAAATTCAAAAGAAGCAGTTGAAGAAAGGTTTAGAAGAGTAAGAGTGATATATCTAAATAAAAAAAATCCTGATTTTCAGAGAACTTATAAATTCTTAAAAGAAAAATTAAATAGAAAAAACTTCAGCGAATTTGCTAAATTATACTCAGATGATAAGATAACTGCCCAAGACGGCGGTCTATTAGGAGATGTAAAACAAGGTGAGCTTGTTGATTTTTTAGATAAAGCAATATGGAATACAAAGGTAGGAACAATTAAGGAAATAGATACAAAAAATGGTGTTTATTTTATTCTCGTGGAAAAAGAATTTAAAAAATTAATCCCAAAAGAAATAAATAATAAGGAAATACTTAGGAAATTAAATAACGAAATTGAGATTTTATTGAGAAAATTAAGAGAAAAAGCAGTGATTAAATATTTAAATTAAGAAGGTGGGAAATGATAAAGAAAATTATAAAGAAAATATCTTCTTTTAAGGATTTAACTCCTGCAGAGGTAGAGATTTTATTTAAAGAGATAATGGAAGGAAAACTTACAGATGCACAGATAGGGGCAGTACTAATTGGCCTGAAAATGAAAGGAGAAACAGTTGATGAAATAGCTTATGCGGCAAAAATAATGAGAGAAAAGGCTGTTAAAGTGCCTATAAAAGATAAATCTAATTTGATAGATACCTGTGGAACAGGTGGAGACAAGGTAGACACTTTCAACGTTTCTACTATTACAGCTTTTGTAATAGCTGGGGCAGGTGCAAAAGTTGCAAAACATGGTAATCGATCTGTTTCTTCAAAATGTGGAAGTGCAGATATAATGCAAGCTTTAGGTGTAAATATAGAAATGCCTCCACAAATAGCTGCAAGAGCTTTAGAAGAAATAGGATTGGCGTTTTTATTTGCACCTATCTATCACCCAGCCATGAAAAATGTAATAAAACAACGGAGAGAAATTGGTGTAAGAACAATATTTAACATACTTGGACCTCTTTCAAATCCAGCAGAAGCTCAGTATCAGCTTATGGGAGTATATGACGAAAGTTTAGTTGAGCCTTTGGCAAAGGTTCTAAAAACTTTAGGAATAAAAAGAGGTTATGTGGTGCATGGTAAAGAAGGACTTGATGAAGTTTCAATCACAAGCCCTACTACAGTAGCAGAGATTAATGAAAATGAAATCTCAATATATCAGGTAAAACCTGAGGATTTTGGTTTAAAAAGAGTATCGTTATCAGATATAGAAGGTGGAGATATAAACTGCAATCTCAGTATAGCTTTGGATATCTTACAGGGAAAAGATAAAGGAGCGAAAACTGACTTTGTAGCTATAAATGCAGCTTTTGCCTTATCTGCTGTAAACTTGGTAGATAGTATTAAAGAAGGAGTAGAACTTGCAAAAGATACAATTTACTCAGGAAAAGCCTTTGAAGTTTTAGAAAAATTGAGAAATTTTAACTAAATAAAAAGGAGAGGTGAAAAATGGAGTGTAAACCATTAAGCGGCAAGTTAGCATTTATAACAGGAGGAAGTAGAGGTATTGGAAGAGCCATTGCCTTAAAATTAGCAGATATGGGTGCTGATGTAATTATTAATTATTATAAAAATAAAGAAAAAGCACAGGAAACTGTTAAAGAAATAGAAAATAAAGGAGTCAAAGGTTATTCAATTCAAGGAGATTTTGGAAAAAAAGAAGACATTGATAGAGTTTTTAACGAAATAAAAGAAAAATTCGGATATTTAGACATATTTGTAAGTAATGCAGTAGCCTCAGGAAGAGAAGTTGTAGGAGGTTTTGCTCCATTTTTGAGACTCAAAGAAAGAGGCACAAAAAGAATTTATGATATTACAGTGTTTGGATTTATATGGTCTGTGCAAAAAGCAGTGCCACTTATGGAAGGAAGAGAAGGAAAGATTATAGCAATATCTTCGACAGGTACAAGGGATTATATGCCTAACTATGCAATACATGGTTCAGCAAAGGCAGCTTTAGAAACGTTGGTAAGATATGCCGCTGTTGAACTTGGAGAAAAAGGTATAAATGTGAATACTGTATCTGGTGGTCCAATTGATACAGAAGCAATACAACTTTTCCCTAATTATGAGGAAGTGAAGGAAGGAACTATAAAACTCACTCCACTTGGTAGAATGGGTCAACCTGAGGATATTGCAGGTGTTGTAGGTTTTCTATGCACAGACGATGCAAAATGGATTCAAGGGCAAACTATCATTGTAGATGGTGGTTTATCACTTGTAAGGGGACGCTAATTTTCCACGTTCCCTTTTTTTATCATATTTGTGATGTGGCCTATAGCCATTGATATATTGTTTATTTCTTCTTTTATTTCTGAGGTTAAATGTTTAAAAGAAAGAGGATTATCAATTAACATCTCTATATGAAGCAAACTGTTTCCTATTACATCAAGCAAATGTTGACCTTTTATATTTAGTTCTTCAGTAAATATGGGAATTTGTTCTGATATTGACGGAAGTGTAAATAAAACCCATGCTAAACTTTCAGAAGAAAGTATGAAAATATTTTTAACTTGATCATAATCCTCTGTAGTATCGACGAATTTCATAAGTTGATTGGCTTTAGATAATCCAATATTAAACCTTTCGAGAATTTTTAAACTGTTTTCGTAAGATAGAGTTGTTTGTCCTTGAATGTACTTGTTTACCTCATCCCTATTCTTTATAAGAAAGTATTCTAAATCACCTAAAAGAAAATCTATATACATATTATTATTGTCTCGCATACTCTCTATATACATATTTATTTATTAGTTTTCTTAATTTTAACATAT